>CBDVDY010000256.1:0-4538 GCA_965372875.1 uncultured Alphaproteobacteria bacterium
CGGCCAGTCCGGCGCTGCCCCCGCAACTGTAAGCGGCGAGGGTCCGGCAAAACGTCACTGGCGCGTAAGCGTCGGGAAGGCGCCGGCCCCGATGACCCCAAGCCAGGACACTTCGCTCGGCCAACGGTAATAGATCCTCGGAGGGAGGAAGGGCCTGTGCCTTCATCGTCCGCGCTGCCCCATCTGACGCTGGTTCTCGGCGGCGCCCGTTCCGGCAAAAGCCGATACGCCGAATCCCTGGTCGAAAGCCAGCCGGGGCCGTGCATCTATCTCGCCACCGCGGAGGCCGGCGACGCCGAGATGGCGGCGCGCATCGAGGCGCACCAGGCGCGGCGCGGCGGGCGCTGGCAGACGGTGGAGGTGCCGCTCGATTTGGCTCACCGGCTCGGCGCCGTCGCTGGCGCCGGCCGCGGTGTCCTCGTCGATTGCTTGACGCTGTGGCTCTCGAACCTGATGGCGGCCGGGCGCGACCCGGACGCCGAGACCGCGGCGCTGACCGAGGCGCTGCCGACGCTGGCGGGTCCGGCGGTCCTGGTCTCGAACGAGGTCGGCCTCGGCATCGTGCCGGAGAACGAGCTGGCGCGCCGCTTCCGCGATTGCGCCGGCCGGCTCAACCAGGCGGTGGCCGAGGTCGCGCAATCGGTGGTGTTCGTCGCCGCCGGCCTGCCGACGCACCTCAAATCCGCGGAAGAAGAGGAGCGGCCGGCATGAGCGCGGCCAGCAAGGTTCCGGCGACGGTGGTGACCGGATTCCTCGGCGCCGGCAAGACCAGCCTGATCCGGCATCTCTTGCAGACCGCCAACGGTCGTCGCCTGGCGCTGATAATCAACGAGTTCGGCGATCTCGGCGTCGATGGCGAAATCCTCGAGGGCTGCGGCGACGAGACTTGCACCGAGGACGACATCGTCGAGCTCGCCAACGGCTGCATCTGCTGCACCGTGGCCGACGAATTCATCCCGACCATCGAGGCGCTTCTGGCGCGGCCCGAGCCGCCCGACCATATCGTCATCGAAACCTCGGGCCTGGCCCTGCCCAAGCCCCTGTTGCAGGCCTTCAACTGGCCCGAGATCCGCACCCGCGTCACCGTCGATGGCGTGATCGCGGTGATCGACGCCGCCGCGGTCGAGGATGGCCGCTTCGCCGACGATCCCGAGGCGGTCGCGGCACAGCGCCGGGCCGACCAATCGCTCGATCACGATAACCCGCTCGAGGAAGTCTACGAGGACCAACTCGCCTGCGCCGATCTCGTGGTGCTCAACAAGACCGATCTGCTGTCCGGCGAGGCGCTGGCCCGCACCACGCGCGGTTTGGGCGACCGGCTTCGGCCCCAGGTCAAAGTGGTGCCCGCCGCGCACGGCGCGATCGACGCCGACATCCTGCTCGGCCTGAGCGCGGCGGCCGAGGACGACCTCGCCGCCCGGCCCTCGCACCACGACGGCGAGGCAGAGCACGAGCACGACGATTTCGAAAGTTTCACAATCGGCGTCGGCGAAATTTCCTCGCCCGAGGCGCTGGCGGCGCGGCTGTCGCCCATCATCGCGGCGCACGACATCCTGCGCATCAAGGGGTTCGTCGCGGTCGCCGGACGCGACATGCGGCTTCTGGTGCAAACCGTGGGCGGCCGCATCCAGTTTTATTTCGACCGCGACTGGCGCCAGGGCGAGGCGCGCCAGGGCCGGCTCGTGGTGATCGGCCAATCCGGCCTCGACCGGGTTGCCATCGAGTCGGCGATCGGGGCCGACTGATGCATCTCCTGGCCGCACAACCGGGAGGCATCGCCGACGGGTCCGAGGCCGTGGATCTGGGCCAGAGCCCGGGCGACATCGTCGTGCTGTCCGCCGCCGATACCGAGCTCGCGAGCTTAGCTACCGCCCGCGCCGGCCTGGCCCCGGCCGGGATTGAGCCCGGCTTTCCCGCCGTCCGCCTCGCCAATCTGATGAATCTGGCGCACAATTTCTCGGTCGATACGTATGTGGATTCGGTGATCACCCACGCCCGGCTGGTTGTGCTGCGGCTGTTGGGCGGGGTGAGCTATTGGCCCTATGGGGTCGAGCGGATAATGGCCGTCTGCCGCGCCCGCGGCGTGCAACTGGCGCTTCTGCCCGGCGACGACCAGCCCGACGCCGAACTCGCCGGCATGAGCCTGGTTCCGCCCGAAGCCTATCACCGGCTGTGGCAGTATTGCGTCCAGGGCGGGCCCGAGAACGCGCGCAATTTCCTGGCCTACGCCGCCTACCTGATCGGCCAAACGGGTGCCTGGGACGAATGGCGCGAGCCCTCGCCGGTGCTGCGCGCCGGGCTCTACTGGCCGGGGATCGAGCGCCCATCCCTCGACGATCTGCGCCGGCGCTGGACCGAGGGCGCGCCGGTGGCCGCCATCGCCTTCTACCGCGCGCTGCTGCAGGCCTCGAACCTGGCGCCGGTCGACGCGCTGATCGCGGCGCTGGCGAAGCAGGGCATGAACCCGCTGCCGATCTACACCGCGAGCCTCAAGGACGCGGTCTCGGCGGAGATCATGGCCAGTCTGTTCGCCGACGCCCCGCCGGCGGTGATCCTGAACGCCACCGGCTTTGCCGTCTCCAGCCCGGGCCGTGCGCGCCGCCGGACGCCGTTCGACGCCTCGGGCTGTCCGGTGTTGCAGGTGGTGTTCGCGGGCGGCACCGAGGAAGCCTGGGCCGACGGCTTGATCGGGCTTTCGGCCCGCGACATCGCCATGAACGTGGCCCTGCCCGAGGTCGACGGCCGCATCCTGTCCCGCGCCGTCTCGTTCAAGACCGAGGCGCGCTTCGACCCGGCGACCGAGACCTCGGTGGTGACCTACAAGGAGGTCCCCGACCGCATCGAGTTCAGCGCCGCGCTGGCGGCTAACTGGGCGCTTCTGGCGCGCGCGCCGGCGCACGAACGGCGGGTCGCCCTGATCCTCGCCAACTATCCGAACCGCGATGGGCGCATCGGTAATGGCGTTGGGCTGGACACGCCGGCGAGCACGCTTTCCCTGCTGCGCGCGATGGCGGAGGCGGGCTATTCGGTGGGCGATTTGCCGGCCGACGGCAACGCGCTGGTCGGACTTTTGGCCGCCGGGCCGACCAACGATCTTGGCAGGCGGGAAAGAAGCGCCGGCGGCGAAATTCTGGCGCTCGACGCGTACCGGGATTTCTTCGCCAGCCTGCCCGAGAGTGTGCGGAGCCGCGTCACTGGCCATTGGGGCGCGCCCGAGGACGATCCGTTTTTCGCCGACGGGCAATTCAGGCTTTCGATCATCCGGCTCGGCAATTTGGCGCTCGGCGTGCAGCCGGCCCGGGGCTACAACATCGACCCGGTGCGCACCTATCACGATCCCGACCTGGTGCCGCCGCACTTCTATCTGGCGTTCTACGCCTGGCTGCGCCGCGAATTCGGCGCCCAGGCGATGATCCACATGGGCAAGCACGGCAACATGGAATGGCTGCCGGGCAAGTCGCTGGCGCTTTCCGCCGAATGTTTTCCCGAGATCGCCGCCGGCCCGACGCCGCACATCTATCCCTTCATCGTCAACGACCCGGGCGAGGGCAGCCAGGCCAAGCGCCGCGCCGCCGCCGTCATCGTCGATCATTTGACGCCGCCGCTGACCCGCGCCGAGAGTTACGGCCCGCTGGCCGAGCTCGAGCTTCTGGTCGACGAGTATTACGAAGCCGCGGGCGTCGACCCGCGCCGGCTGGCACTTCTCCGCGACGAGATACTGGAGCTCACGCGCTCGACCGGGCTCGACAAGGACAGCGGCGTGGTGGCCGATGACGATTCCGACGCCGCGCTGAGCAAGCTCGACAATTATCTGTGCGAGCTCAAGGAGATGCAGATCCGCGATGGGCTGCATATCTTTGGCCGGGCGCCCGAGGGGCGGCTGATGACCGATCTGTTGGTGGCGCTCACGCGCCTGCCGCGCCACGCGGGCGAGGGCGGCGACGCCTCGCTGATCCGCGCGCTGGCCGCCGATCTCGGCCTGACCGAAGACAGGGACGGCTTCGACCCGCTCGATTGCGAGATGGCCGCGCCGTGGACGGGCCCCCGGCCGAAATCGCTGGTCAACGGCCAGATTTGGCGCACGGCGGGCGACACGGTGGAACTCCTGGAACTGCTCGCCGCGGGTCTGGTGGCGGGCGAGGCCGTGCCCGATCCGGCGTGGGCGCGCACGAATGCCGTGCTCGAGACCATCGCCACTTGCATCCGGCCCGATGTGCTGGCGAGCGGCGCGGCCGAAATCGATGGCGCGCTCACCGCGCTCGACGGCAGGTTTCTGGAGCCGGGCCCCTCGGGCGCGCCGACCCGCGGGCGGCCCGACGTGCTGCCCACCGGCCGCAACTTCTACTCCCTCGACAGCCGCACCGTGCCGACGCCGGCGGCCTGGACCCTGGGCTGGAAGTCGGCGATGCGGCTCCTGGATCACCACCGCCAGCAGCACGGGCGCTGGCCGAAACGCCTGGCGCTCTCGGCCTGGGGCACGTCGAACATGCGCACCGGCGGCGACGACATCGCCCAGGCGCTGGCGCTGATGGGCGTGC
>CBDVDY010000257.1:0-4533 GCA_965372875.1 uncultured Alphaproteobacteria bacterium
CCTACCAACGCTTCGTGCCGCCCAAGGTGAAGACGTTTGTGGATTTTCTCGTGAATCGCTACGGCGAGGGCTATGACTGGGCTCACTACAAGCTCGACTGCCGAAAAAAAGTTTTCACACAGCCTGAATCCATTTGATGGCGGCGGGTTGGGGGGTAATCCGTGCCGGTGGGTTGCGCGTTAACCGGCTTGCTGGTCCTCCCGCCGGTACCACGGCAGATAGCGGCGGATCAGCCAACTCAGCAGCCATTCGAAGGCCAGGCCGAACGCCGCCAACATCAGCACGCCGACCACCGCCTCGTTGTGTTTGAACGAACGGGTGTGCGCCAGAATGTACATGCCGAGCCCGTCGGTCGAGGTGTAGAACTCGGCGATGACCGCGCCGACCAGGGCGCGGCCGGCGGCCAGCCTGGTTCCGGCGATCAAATACGGCAACGAGGCCGGAAGTGCTATGGCGAACCAGATATTGCGCGCGGGCGCGCGATAGGCGCGGGCCACCTCGATAAACTCGAGCGGGACGGACCGGGCGCCGTCGCTGGCGTTGATGGCGATGGAAAAGAATCCGGCGAAGATAATGGTGGCCATTCGGGCGTCGGAATCATAGCCGAACCAGACCGCCAGCAGCGGCAGGATGGCGACCATCGGCATGACGTAGAACCCGTTGATATAGGGTGTCAGCAAGCGGTCGACTACCTTCACCCGGCCCATGGCGAGGCCGACCAGCGTTCCCGCCGCCAGTGCTATCATCAGACCGACCAGGACCGCCGACAAGGTCGCCCACGTCGCCTGAAGGAACACCTTGTCGGCGATGACGGCGGGAAACACCTCGACAATATTCAGCGGCTTGGCCACGAATCGTGGGGCGAACATGGCGACGCCCACCTGCCAGACCGTGAGGATGATCAATCCGGCGCCGATCTTGACCGACAGCGTCGAGGCGTCCGGGTGCCACGGCAGCCACGATCCTGGCGACGGGTTTCGCGGACCGGCAATCATGTCTTCGGCCACGCGCGCGTGTTATCGGTGCGGCGCCCCGGCGCATGCGCGGCAGAGCATCGGCGATAGCGCATCAACGCTCGAGCCCGCGCCAGGCCGCGAACCGGTTTTCCAAATGACGGCCCAGCCCCATCAGGACGATGCCGATCGTCGTGATCACGGCGATCGTGCCGAGAACCCCGGCCATATTGAAGTCGCGCTCGTTCTCCATGATCAGTCTGCCGAGCCCGGTTGTGCTGAGAAAGAACTCCGCCGCGACCATGCCGACCAGTCCCCGTCCGGTCGCCTGCCGGATGCCGGTGAGCGCGAACGGCAGGGTGAAGGGAATGATCACGTCGCGCCAAAGTGCCAACTCGCCGCTGCGGAACGAAAGCGCGACCTCGACAAGCTCCGGCCGGACGCTGCGCGCGCCCTCCAGCGTGTTGTAATAGACCGGAAAAAACGAGAAGAGCACGACCACGACGACCTTGGGCCAGAACCCGAATCCCATCATCGCCAGGACGAAGGGAATCAGCGCCACCATGGGCGTGGCGTAGAGCGCCAGAAGATAGCTCTCCAGCGCCACCCTCAGGAGCCGGCTCCGCGCCATCAATATTCCCGCGGGGATGCCGATTGCCAGGGCGAGCACGAATCCGGTGATGAAAACGGACAACGAGCTGCCGATGGCTTCGAAGAAATCGCCGTAGCCGATCATCTCGATCAGCCGGTCGATGGTGCCCTGGTGTTCGGCGTTCCCCCAAATGGGCGCCATGATCGCCGGATTGGAATTCAGCCCGGCAATCTCCCAGATGGCGGCGCCGGCCGCGAGGCCGACAACCACCGTCGTCCAACGCACCCCTCTCGCATCGGAATTCAGCATTCTCGTTCCGGTCCGCGGGCGGCGCCGATTTCCCGATGCCGCCCGCGTCCGGTCTCGATCGTCGGGTACCCGGCCTATTACTTGGTGCGCGCCAGCGCTTCCGGCCAAAGCGACGCGTCGGTCACGCCCTCAAATGTCGCCGCCTTCTTTTTCGGGTTGATCCCGCCCTTGCCCTTGGTGCGCTTGCCGATCGCGACCTGGATGGCGATGGTCTTGTCGATCTTCTTGCGGGTCAGGCCGACGTGCCCGTTCGGCCAGAACTCCATGGCGTTGTACACTTTGAGAGCGGCTTCGGCATCGCTCGGCGAGCGGCCCGTCATGCTCGCCATCTTGGCTACCGTTTTGGCGTTGGCGGGATCCCGCATAAAGGCCAGCGCCTCGATATGGGCCGCCAGCACGCGCACCAGCTTGTCGCGTTTCTTCGCGATCGTGTCCTGCTTGACGACCAGCATGAGGTAATGGGTTCCCGGCCGCACGTCGTCGACGCGGGAGACGATATGCACTTTCTTGCCGCTCTCGCGCTCTATGACGGGAATGTCGTCGGCGTGCAGCACGCCGAGCTTGAGCTGGCCGGCGACCATCGCCGCGCCGACGTTCGAGCTCAGGTTCACCGTCGGCACATGCTTGTCCGGGCGCATCTTGCAGGGCAGCAACATGATGCTCAGCTGAACCCAGCGGGCGCCGCGCGGCGAATCGACGCCGACGCCCTGGCCCTTGAAATCGGCGCATTTCGAGATGCTGGGGTCCATCGACCCGAGCAGCCAGTCGGGATTTTCCATGCCCTGGATGCCGATCAGCGATACCCCGGCGTTGGAGACCATTTTCATGACCACCGCCGTCGGCGACAGCGACATGTCGACGTTGCCGGTGAATACGGCCTTGGCCGCCGCGGCGCCGGAGTTCATCGGCTTGATGGCAACGTCGACGCCGTGCTTCTTGTAAAAGCCGGCCTTGTCGGCGACCATCGGCATGACTCCGGCGAAAACCGGTGGAATGCCCGGCACCGCCAAGGTCATTTCCGCCGACGCGGCGGGCTGGCCCGCCAACCCCAGGCTCAAAAGGCCGATACAAGCCGCGATCGCGGGCAGGCCGAAAAGTCGTTGCAAGCTAATCATCTCATCCTCCCTTAGGTTATTTCTTCCCACCGGCCGCGTTCGGCGCCGGTTACGCGCTATCGCCCTCGTTGTAGGAGATGAGGCCGTCGATGCGGCGCAAAAGCGTTGTCTTGCCGCGGCCCAAGGGTTCGACCAGAGTCACGACCTCGCGTCCGCCACTACTCCGCCGCGACGGCCTTGCGCGCCGCTGCTTGGGGCGCGTCCTTTTTTGCCCAGTAATCGTCCGATTTCTTTGCGTCGGACAGTTTTTCCGCCGTCTCGGTACCGGGCGCCAACGAGGCATCGCCTCCGGCGAGCACGCTGTGATGGTCGATGTTGAGCGTGCGCAACCAGCGCTGTTGCCCCATGGTGATGGCGATGAAATAGCCGAGCTCGACGATTTCCGGCTCCGAATAATGTTCGTGCAGCTTTCCCCAAAGCCGGTCGTCCGTTTCCAGGTCCCAGACAATCGCCTCGGCATACCTGAGCGCCGATTTTTGCCGGTCATCGTACTGTGCCGAAGACTCGAAATTGAGCAGGTCCTTGTAATCCTCCTCGACCAGTCCCTTCTGCTTGGACTGGATGGAGCGCTGGTTGCCGCAAAACTCGCATTTCACCGAATGCGAAACATAGACCCGGCAAAGCTCCTTGATCGCGTGCTCCGTCACGCCCTCATGAAACACCGTGCGCCAGGTATTCTCGAAGGACCAGAACGCCGCCGGGACATGCGCTCGAATCGCCTGACTTTCCGGGCGTGGCGTTCCCCGCGTTCGATAGATCTCGAACTTCTCGAGCATTTTCTTGTCGGTGATGGAATCGAGATCGAAGTAGCTGATCCGTTGTTTCGCCATGGGGCGCATCCCTCGGTTGAGGCCGCGGCGCGGCCCTGCAATCGATTGCACGAGGCAAAACCTTGGACCAAATTTTCGGGCCGGTCAACCAAATAGGTCGGATCGCACCCGGTTCGTGGGCGAATCCCGGCCATTTCGCGGCTGATTCGCGGGCGCCGTATTGGGGCGCTCGAAGGCGGCTATTGCCGTTTCGGGCGCTCGAGTTGCGCCCTCTCCTCCACCACCGCGCAGACCGACGCGGTGTCGTGGCCGCCATGGCCCTGGTCCATGGCCGCTTCGTACAGCGGCGCCGTAGCGGCGAACAACGGCACGGGGCAGCCGAGGCCCGCCGCGAACGCGCCGATGATGCTCATATCCTTTTGCCAGACGTCGATTTTCATCCCCGCCGGCTCGTACCTGTCCTCGACCATCATGGCGCCACGCAATTCGAACATGCGGGACGAGCCGGCGCCGTCCGAGATGACCCGGTGGATCGTCTCGGCGTCCAACCCCGCCTTCATCCCCAGCACCAGGGCCTCGGCCGTGGCGACATTGTGGATCGCCACCAGATGATTGGCGACGAACTTCATGCGGCTGCCGTTGCCGAACGCGCCGAGATGGTAGTGCGAGCGGGCAAACCCGTCGAACACGGGGCGGCAGCGCGTATAGGCATCTTCGTCGCCGCTGGCATAAACCACGAGATCGCCGGTCGCCGCCTGCGCGCCGGTGCCGCTGAGCGGGCAATCGAGCAGCGT
>CBDVDY010000258.1:0-4531 GCA_965372875.1 uncultured Alphaproteobacteria bacterium
CGCAAGGCGATCAGGGCGCCGAGCGCCATGGCGGCGCCGCCCGTGAGAAAGATCGGCGTATAGCTTTCGCTGAGCGCGAACAGGCTGACGTAGGCGTAGCCGCCCATCGCCTGGGCGATGCCGCCGACCAGCGTCATCCAGCGCCAAACGCCGGCCATTCCATCGGCGCCGACCAGCTGGTGGGTTCGCCCCGATATGATGGCCGAAAACCCGGGTTGCGCGCCGACCACCAGCGACGACAGGACGAGCGCCCAGCCCGGCGAGTGGATCACCGGCAACGCCACGCCCGCCGCCAGCACGACGAACACCAGGACCGAGCCGGCGCGAAAGCCGATGCGGTCGGCCAAACGCCCCCACAAATAGGTTCCCAGGATCGCGCCGCCGCCGAACAGCACCCAGTGCATGCCGCCGAAGGCCATGTCGTGGCCGAGGCCGCGCACCAGATAATCCACCCAATAGATCGAGTGCGGGATCAGCCCGAGCGAAAACAGCGCCTGGACGGCCACCAGCCGGACCACGACCGGGCTCCATTCCAGCCGCGGCCGCGTCGGGCGGACGGCGCCGGCCAACGGCGCCGCCTCATTGCCGGCCGCCGGGCGCCATCCCCAGAAAGCGACGCAGGTTCCGGCCGCGCCGACCAGGGCCAGACCCGTCCAGGCCGCCGCAAGACCGAAATCGAGCAACGGCGGCACCAGGATTCCGGACATCAGGATGCCGATTCCGACCCCGGTAAAGACGATGCCGGTGGCCGCTCCCAAGCGCCCGGGCGGGGCATGGCGGGTGACGATGGCGAGGCTGTAGATCATCATCACGGCCACCGCGGCGCCGACCAGGAAGCGCCAGAAGGCGAGCCAGGCAAATCCCCAGGGCGCAATGCTCGCGGCCAGGCAGATGAGCGCGGTCAACAGGCATAGCCGCATGCTCCGCGCCTCGCCCCAGCGCGCGCGCAGGCTCGGGGCCGCCAGCGCGCCAACCAGAAAGCCGGCGAGATTGAAGGCGCCGACGATGCCGGCCTCGGCGGCGGTCAGATCCCCCGCCTCGATCAGCGCCGGGATCAAGGGCGTATAGGAGAACCGGCCGAGCCCCATTCCCACCAGCAGGGTCGCCGCACCGCCGATCGACAAACGCAGCCAGACGGGCACGAGCACTATCCCCTGGACCGCGCGGCCGGGCTGTTTTCCAGCAGCCCGCCAAACTGGGGAGCGCGCCTCAAAGCGAGATCGAGCCCTTGCGGAAAGCGCTGCGGCCGATCTGGGCGTTGACCAGCACCGGCTGGCCGCCGGCCGCTTCCCGCTTGGCCCGCGCCAATGTCCGGGCGATATCGCCTTCCTCGTCGAGCGGCAACCCGGTGCCGCCGAAGCCCTCGGCGACGCGGTGATAATCGGTGCGTCGCAGGGTGGTCGCCACGTCGTCGCCCAGCATTTCGGTCTGTTCGCGCGCGATCTGCATCCACGAGGCGTCGTTGCCGATGACCGCCACGATTGGGATCGAATGACGCACGAAGGTGTCGAACTCGGCCAGCGAATAGCCGGCGGCGCCGTCGCCGTAGATGATCCAAACCTCGGCATCGGGCCGGCACAGCTTGGCGCCCAGCGCGAAACCGGCGCCCACGCCGAGCGTCCCGAACACGCCCGGGTCGAGCCACGACAGGGGAGCCCGCGGCCGCAGGATATAGGAGGCGGTGGCCACGAAGTCGCCGCCGTCGGCCACCACGATTGCGTTGTCCGCGAGCGCCGATTCGATCCCGGCGCAGAGCGCCAGCGGGTTGATGAACTCGCCGGAGGCCCGCGCTTGCGCCTCGATCTCGGCTTCGCGCTCGCTGTCGCCCCGGCGCAATTCGTCGCGCCAACCGGACCAGCGGTCGGCCGCAATCGTATTGGCCGCGAGATCCATGATAAAGCCGCCGGGATCGCCCACGGCGAGAATATCCGGGCGGCGGTTCCGGGTCGCCTCGGCGCGGCCGCGGTTGGCCGCGACCAGGAACGTCCGGCGCGGAATCCGGCGGCCGTAATCGAGCCGGAAATCGCACGGCACGCCGGCCAGGATAACCAGATCGGCCCGTTTGAGCGCCTGGCTCCGCCGATGCCTGAGCTGCAGCGGATGATCCCGCCCGAGCAGGCCGCGCGCCATGCCGGCGAGATAAACCGGCACGCCGAGGCGCTCCACCGCGGCCGCGAGATCGCCCACGCGGCCCGCCTCGAGCATGGCCTGGCTGCCGATCAGGAGCAGCGGCCGCTGGGCGCGTTCGAGCCGACGGGAGGCGCGCCCCACCCGCGCGGCGGCGGCGCGCGGTGGCGCAATTACGGCGGGCTCCGGCGGCGCCGTCGGCGGCGGGCCCGCGAACATGCGGTTGACGTGCCGCTTGAGATAAAAACCCAGCGCCCGCTCCGCCAGCGAGCCGCCCTTGCCCGACCGGCCGCCGTACCAGCCGCGCACCAGCGCCTCGTCGTACAGGAGATCGACCGGGCATTCGACGAACACCGGCCCGGGGACGCCGCGCCTGGCCTCGGCGAAGGCGCGGGCCAGCGCCGGCGCCAAATCGCGCACCCGGCGCACCGAATGCGCCCATTTGACGTGCGGCCGCAGCAGCGCCATCTGGTCGATGTCCTGCAGCGCGCCGCGCCCCTTGAGCACGGTACCCGTGGCACCGCCGATGAGCACCAATGGCGACTGCGCGAGTTCCGCGTTCTTGATCGCGGTAATCGTGTTGGTGACGCCCGGGCCGGCGGTCACCGCGGCCACTCCGGGCACGCCGGTCAGGCGCGCCACCGCGTCGGCGGCGAACACCGCGTTGGCCTCGTGGCGCACGTCGATGACGCGGATGCCGCGCCGCTTGCAGGCCACCAGGATCGGCGAGATGTGGCCGCCGCAGAGGGTGAAGACGAAGCGCACGCCCTGGCTTTCGAGTATCTGGGCGATCGCATCACCGCCGTGCACGTGCTCCTCCCCCGCCGATGCGCCGGCCGTGGCGCAAGCCGCACTATACAGGTGGGCAAGAGCCCGGACGGCAAAAAAAATGGGCCGCGGGGTGGTGCCGCCGCGGCCCGAGATGTGGGTCGAAATCGGTCTTGGGAACGCGGCCGGGCGGCCGCGTCCCATCGGGCCGGTTATTCGATGAGCTGCACGTTGGCGTGGAAGTCCTGCGAAGTCGCCTGGTAGAGCGTGCCAAGCAATTCACCGTAGATCGCCGCTTCCGGCGGGTCCTGAACGGTCTCGGTGACCATCATCGCGACGTAGTTGCCGTCCGTCGGATAGGTGCCGGAGCCTTGCACTCCCTGGGCCACGCATTGCAGCACGGTAACCACCACCATGCGGCGGGCGTAGCCGTTCGACGCCGGAGCCTGGCTCGGCACGCCGTCATAGTCCGGATCGTCGGGATTGCCGGAGTCGACGGGAATAGAGGGCCCCGTGGGCGTCACCGTATTATAGCCGGCGGGCACCGGATCCGGCGCCGGATAGATCGTCTGGGAACCGTTGCTCGCGTATTCGAGACCCAACTCGTAGAGATAGGTCTGGTAACGGCTCGCCGTGGCCAAATCGCCGGGTAGCGGCGCGCCGCTGTGCTTGTCGGACCAATACCCCGACCGGTCCCAATTGCCGTCGCCGTAGGTCAGGTCGGGATCGGCGATCATGTCGGCGTCGCGCGGGTAGTTGATGACGTTGGGCGCCGGGTCGGGCGCGCCCGTGACGTCGAAGCGCGCGTTCATGCCTTTCTTGATCTGGGTGGTCTTGCCGCCGGGCGCCGTCGACACCTCCAGGGCGTAGCAGTCCGGCGGCGTCACCGCGGCGAGCGCGGCTTGCAGGGCGGCGGCGCCGCCGCTGCCATCGGGCAGTTTCAGCAGACCGAAATTTCCGGGCGCCCAGGGTCCGCCGCCGGCCTGCGGTTCCTTGAGCCGGAACAGCCGCCCGGTATTGGCCGGGTCGCTCAAATCGAAGCCGGGGTCCAACTCGCCCGGATCGCACATCATCAGCGGCGGCGCATTGCAGATAAAGGGGTCGGCCGACGCCACCGCGTGGGCGTTGAGTTCCTGCATGTTGCTGGCCGCGGTCGAGCTGACCATCGACAATACGGGCGTGAAAAAGATGTCGATCTGCTTCGATTGCAGCACGACTTCGACATACTTGGCGTCCTCGTCGCCGGTCGCGACGATCTTGTTCGGGGTGAACTCGCTGTAAAACAACACGCTGGCCACGCTGAGTTCGGTATTGCCGGCGATCGTGCTGTATTGCCGCGCCGCGTTGGTCGCGACATCGGTCGCACGCGCCATCGCGCCGGGCTTGAGGTCGAGATACACGGCCGCCGCCATGGCGCCGGCGTCGGCCCGGTCCTGCATCTGGGTCTTGACCACCGCCAGACGCCCGTAATCGACCGCCAGCGCGGCGCCGCCGATACCGATAACCGCGAGAAACGCCGTATAGATGGCGACACCGCCCGATTTATCCCTAAGCAATCGTTTAATCAATTTCATAGCACCACCTATATCCAAATAAAAAATAAGAATTTAACCCATCGATAAGACTACCACGCAAT
>CBDVDY010000259.1:0-4508 GCA_965372875.1 uncultured Alphaproteobacteria bacterium
GGGCAACATGCCGGTGACCCGGAAGGACGTCCTCGACAAGATCGCGGCGGTGGAAAAACTGGCCAATTTCGGTTGATGGAAGGCGGCGCGCCCGATCGGTCCAGCGCTCCCCAACGGGTCATCGTCGTGGGGGTCGGTGTCCAGGGGAAAAAGCGCCGGGACGTTGCCGGCGATGACGTGGTCGCGATCGTCGATCCGGCGGTCGAGGGCGTGGATTTCCAGCGCGTCGAGGACGTGCCGCCCGACAGCTACGACGCGGCGCTGGTTGCCGCCCCCGACGGCGCCAAACTCGGTCTGCTATCGTACCTGATCGGAGCCGGCAAGCATGTGCTGGTGGAAAAGCCGCTCCTGGCCGCCGACGGCAACGACATCGGCCGGCTGGCGGCGCTGGCGCGCGAGCGGGGCGTCGCCTGTTATACCGCCTACAACCACCGCTTCGAGCCGAACGTCGCGCGGCTCGAGGCGCTGATCGCCTCCGGGGAGCTCGGCGCGCTCTATACCGCGCGGCTGTTCTACGGCAACGGCACCGCCCGCGACGTGCGCAATTCGGCCTGGCGCGATAGCGGCGCGGGCGTGCTGAGCGATCTCGGCTCGCACCTTCTGGATTTGGCGCGCTTCCTGTTCGGGCCCGATCTTGGCGCGTTTCGGCTGGTCTCGGCGCATTGTTTCGAGAACCAATCGCCCGACCACGCGCTATTCGGCAACGACGGCCGGCCGGCGCTGCAGATGGAAACCACGCTCCTGGCCTGGCGCAACGATTTCGCCATCGACGTTTTCGCCGAGCGCGGCAGCGCGCACATACGCTCGCTGTGCAAATGGGGACCATCGACCTTCACCCGGCACAAGCGCGTGCTGCCGAGCGGCCGCCCGGAGGAGGAGGCCGTGACCGAAGCGGCGGGCGATCCGACCTGGGCGCTGGAATACGCGCACTTCAAGCGGCTCTGCGCCGAAGGCGGCGGCAACCTGGACAACGATCTGTGGATCAACGAGGCGCTCGGCCGGCTCGCTTCAGAAGCCGCCGAGGCGGCCCCGGCGGGCAAGGGCGAAACGCCATGAGCCCGCCCACAATCGCCTTCGCCGGGCTCAGCCATCTCGGCATCGTGTCCGCCGGCGCCGCGGCAAGCAAGGGCGCTTCGGTCGTCGCCTTCGATCCCGACGCCGGGCTCGCCGAGCGCTGTGCCGACGGTCAATTGCCGGTGTTCGAGCCCGGCCTCGACGATCTGCTGGCGGCCAACGCCGAACGGCTGCGCTTCACCTCCGATTCCGGCGAGCTTGCCGCCTGCGACGTGGTGTACGTCGCCGCCGACGTGCCGACCGACGACGACGGCGACAGCGACCTCGCTGGTATCGAGGGGCTGTTGACGACGGCCACGGCGGCGATGCGCGAGGATGCCACGCTGGTCGTCCTGAGCCAGGTGCCGCCCGGTTTCACCCGCGCCTACGCGCGGCCCATGGGTGCTGCCTATTACCAGGTCGAAACCCTGATCTTCGGGCGCGCGGTGGCGCGGGCGCTGGAGCCCGAACGGATCATCGTCGGTTGCGCCGATCCCGGCGCGCCATTGCCGGCGCCGTACCAGGCGTTGCTGGACGCCTTCGGCTGCCCGATCCTGCCGATGCGCTACGAGAGCGCCGAGATCACCAAGATATCGATCAACATGTGCCTGGTGGCCTCGATCAGCGTCGCCAACACCATGGCCGGAATCTGCGAGCGCATCGGCGCCGACTGGTCCGAGGTCGCACCGGCGCTCAGGTTGGATGCGCGTATCGGCGAGCACGCCTATCTGACCCCCGGGCTCGGCATCGCCGGCGGCAATCTGGAACGCGATCTGGCCACGGTGCGCCGGCTGGGCGACGCCACCGGCGCTTCCGTCGGTACGGTGGAGGCGTGGATCGCCGACAGCCGGTACCGCCGCGACTGGGTATTGCGTGTGCTGCGCGAACGGCTCCTGGAAGGCAAGCCCGACGCCAGCATCGGCGTTCTCGGCCTGGCCTACAAGGAGGACACCAAATCGACCAGGAATTCGCCCGCGCTCGCCCTGATCGAAGAGCTTGGCGCCTGCCGGCTGCGCGTCCACGATCCGCTGGTCGAGCCGGCGCCCGATTTGCACCCGAATTTCGCCGTCGCCGCCGACCCGCTGGACGCCTGCCGGGAAGCCGACGCGGTCGCATTGATGACGCCCTGGCGCCAGTTCCGCGACCTTGACCCCGCCGATATCGCCGCCACCATGAAGGGACGCCTCGTCGTCGATCCGTATCGGGTGCTCGACGGCTCGGCCTGTGCGGCGGCGGGGCTCGAATATCTGACTTTGGGAGCGCCGGCGCCATGAGCCAGGTTTTGAGCATCGTCATCACCGGCGCCAGCGCCGGCATCGGCCGCGAGGCGGCGCTGGCGCTGGCGGCGCACGGGCATCGCGTATTCGCCTGCGCGCGGCGCGCGGACCGTATGCAGGCGCTTGCCGGCTCCCACGAGAACATCGAGACCAGAACCTGCGACGTCGCCGACGAGGAACAGGTCCGCAGCTTCGTCGCGTGGCTCGCCGACCGCACGGACCGGATCGACGCCCTGATCAACGCCGCCGGCCATTACGGCGCGATCGGAAGATTCGAGGAAACCGACACCGAGGAATGGCTGAGCGCCTGGCAAAGCAACCTCGCTGGCACCTATCTCATGAGCAAGCATCTGCTGCCGCTGATCGAAGCCGCGGCGGACGGGCGGATCATCAACTTCGCGGGCGGCGGCGCCTTCGGCCCGCTGCCGCGTTACAGCGCCTACGCCGTATCGAAGGCGGCGGTGGTGCGGCTCAGCGAGACCATGGCGGTGGAGCTGCGCCCGCGCGGCATCGCGGTCAATGCGATCGCACCCGGCTTCGTCGCCACCGAGATACACGAGGCGACACTGGCCGCCGGGCCGGCGCGCGCCGGCACCGAGCTTTATGAGATGACCCGCGCCAAGATGAAGGATGGCGCGGTGCCGGTGGAGGTGCCCGTCGACTGCGTCCGCTTCCTGTTGTCGGACGCGGCCAAGGGGCTCACCGGCAAGACCCTGAGTGCCGGCTTCGATCCGTGGGACACGCCGGAGTTCGCCGATTCCATCGACGCGCTCAACGAATCCGCGCTCTACACCATGCGCCGGGTCAACCTCGCCGATCTGCCGGACGAGGACGTGGCGCGGCGCCTCGCGGACGCGGCCGCGCGCAAACGCGGCAAGGGATAGCGGCTCAGGGAATCCCGGGCCCGCTGGGGTTCCGGTTGAGCCGCGGAATCTCGTGCCGACGCGCGTGTACCGTCAGACCGTAGACATCCCACGGCACGACGTTGGGCAAGGCCAGCAGGTCGAGGGCGGCGAACAGACACATCTCGACGCCTTCTTGGAGCGTCATGCGATCGCGGTCGGCGGGGACGATGGGCGCCGCGAAAAAGGTCTTGTGCAGGGGGCTGCGGCCGACCCCCGGCACCAAATAGGCCATCTCGGTGAACCAGTCGAGCCCGTCGGGCACGAAATCGAGCTCTTCCACAAGTTCCCGGCGCATCGCCTGTTCGGCGCTTTCGCCGGGCTCGGACCAGTCCCCGAACAGGCCCCAGTTTCCGGCCATGTTCACCGTCGGCAGATCGTCGCGAAGCTGCATCAGATAGCGGCCGTCGCCGGTGAACAGCAGCGCCACCACGCAGTGCAGATCGCACGACCGGGCAAACCGGCCGTCGGCGGCAGCGGCCCGCGACGGATCGTTCTCGGCCATGCCGGAGATACTAAACGAAATTGATATGCATGGGCGGCGCGGCGCCCTTGGTGGCGGCGATGGGTGTGGTGCCCTTGACGTGATTGTCGAGCGCCTCGTTGAACTTGTGCTGCAGGCACAGCGACGGGCAGCTCACCTGGGCGTTGAAGCGGGGCGAGGCCAGATGGTCCATGACCTCCCAATACTCGTCGCTGAACACGATGTCCTTGAAGCGGCGGTCGCAGATATTGCCCAGGTGAAATTTCTTGTAGCGCTCGTTGAACATCATCGAGCACGGCGCCAAGAGGCCGGTCCCCGACATCTGCACTAGGAACGGCGCGCCGTAGCAGCGCTGGTAGCTGCGGGTGTCCTTGGCCTCGATTTTCGACCATTTGACGACGACCTTGTATTCATCGTCGGACATCGCTTCGGCCTCGCGCAGCTTGTCGTAGAATTTTTCGTAGCCGCTGTAGTCGACGCCGAGGGCGCCGTCCTCGTCGTCGCTGCAATGCTTGAGCACGAGGTAATCGGGGCGCAACTCCTTGCCCAGGCGCGCCAGCGGCACCACCGTGTCCGCATATTCGGGCATCACCACCATCTGCATGCCGATGGTGACGTCGAGGTCGTTGCGGCGCTTGACCTCTACCATGTCGCGGATGTTCTGGCAGACGCGCTCGAACCACGCCTCCTTGACCCCCATGATTTCGGAATAGCGCTTGGCGTCGCCGGCCGAGAAATTGATGCGCAGGTAGGTCATGTGCGGCAGGATTTCCTCGGCCTTGCGCCGGGTCA
>CBDVDY010000260.1:0-4466 GCA_965372875.1 uncultured Alphaproteobacteria bacterium
ACTCCCTAAATCATCGGCGCGATATACGGCATGCGCGTCTCATCGTCGAAACAGGCGCGGTATGCTTCCTGCCAGCCGGCGCGGTAGTCGGCCCCGGCCGCGAAGCGTTCGGCGTCGCGTAGGTATTCGAGGTGATATCCGGCGCGGCCGGCATCCGCGAATCCGCTGACGCAGCCGTCCCTGTGGCCGGCGCGAAAAGCGTTGGATCCAGGCACCCCGGCGGCGCATGCGGCGACTATTAGCGCGATTATTGCCAATATCGCGGCGAAATTCAGTACCAAGACGGGGAAATCGCGCATTCGGCGTCTGTTTCGGGTTCTATTCGGCCAATCGGCCGCTTCATTCGTCGACCGGCTTGATCATACGGCCCAAATCCTTGCCGGCGAAGACGTGGATGTGGAAATGCGGCACTTCCTGATGCGCGTCGCGCCCATTATTGGCCAGAATGCGGTAACCGCCGGCGACCGCGCCGGCATCGCGCGCCACCTTGCCCACGGCGCGGAAGAATCCGGCGATTTCGGCCTCCGACGCGCTGGCCGAGAAATCATCCATGGATTCGTACGGCCCTTTGGGAATGACCAGGATATGGACGGGCGTCTGCGGGTTGACGTCGTGAAAGGCGAGCGCGTGCGCGTCCTCGTGGACCTTGTTGCACGGAATCTCGCCGCGCAGGATTCTGGCGAAAATATTGTCGGGTTCGTACATCGGCGTTTCCTTGCTGCTTTCTAACTATTTGTTCTTACGTGATTTTTTCTCTTCGATGCCGGAAGTTCCCTGGCGCCGGGCGAGCTCGCCCCACACCTCGGCCGGCTTGACGCCCTGATCGGCCCAGAGCACCAGAAGATGATACAGGAGGTCGGCGCTTTCGCTCACCAGGCGCGCCCGGTCGCCACGCACCGCCTCGACGATGGCCTCGATCGCCTCCTCGCCCAGTTTTCCGGCTATTTTCCCGGTGCCGCGGGCGAACAGACGCGCGGTGTAGGATTCGTCCGGATCGCCGCCGCGGCGGCCCTCGATGACCGCGAAAAGCCGGTCGAGAACGGCGCTATCCGTGGTTTGCTCGGCCATGCGCGGGCCTCCTTCGCAAATTTCCGCTGCCGGCGCCGCGCGAACCCATCAGATCCGCACCGGCACCCCGGCCTCGGCCATGAATTGCTTGGCTTCGGCGATCGTATAGGTGCCGAAATGAAATATCGAGGCCGCAAGCACCGCCGCCGCGTGGCCCTCGCGCACCCCGGCGACAAGATGATCGAGCGTGCCCACCCCGCCCGAGGCGATCACCGGAACCGGCACCGCGTCGGCGACCGCGCGGGTGAGTTCGACGTCGAAACCCTGTTTGGTGCCGTCCCGGTCCATCGACGTCAGCAGCAGCTCGCCGGCGCCGTATTCGGCCATGCGGCGGGCCCAGTCGACGGCGTCGATACCGGTCCGGTTGCGTCCGCCGTGGGTGAAGATTTCGAAATTGCCCTGGCCGGTCCGTTTCGCGTCGATGGCCACGACGATGCATTGGCTGCCGAATTTCGCCGCCGCCCGGCGCACGAAGTCGGGCTCGTTCACGGCCGCGGTGTTGATCGACACCTTGTCGGCGCCGGCCAGCAGCAGCTTGCGGATGTCGCCGACATTGCGCACGCCGCCGCCCACGGTGACCGGCATGAAGCAGTGTTCGGCGGTGCCGCGGACCACGTCGTAGATGGTATCGCGGTTCTCGTGGCTCGCGGTGATGTCGAGAAAAGTGAGCTCGTCGGCGCCCTCGGAATCGTAAAATCGGGCCTGTTCGACCGGGTCGCCGGCGTCGATCAGGTCGACGAAGTTGACTCCCTTGACAACCCGCCCATCCTTGACGTCCAAACATGGAATAATACGGATTTTCAACATGTTATGTGACTTTTCTTACCTTAATACTCGAATAACCCTAACGGGCGTTAACCAACCCACCTAATTACAAATATATCAGTTAGTTATATTGTTTTTCTCCAGTAATCTTAGAGCTTCGGCCGAATCGATCCGTCCGTCGTACAAAGCACGCCCGCAGACCACGCCGACGATCCCGGACGCCGCCACCGACTTCAGCGCCTCGAGATCGGCGAGCGAGGCCACGCCGCCCGAGGCGATGATCGGAGTGGAGAGCGCGGCGGCCAGCTCGGCGGTCGCTTCGACGTTCGGTCCGGCCATGATTCCGTCGCGGTCGATGTCGGTATGGATGATGGCGGCGACGCCCGCATCCTCGAATCGGCGCGCCAGATCGATGGCGCTCGTCTCGGTCGTTTCGGTCCAGCCGTGCGTGGCGACGCGGCCGTCGCGGGCGTCGATGCCGACGGCGACGCGGCCGGGAAAGCGCCGGCAGGCGTGCTTGACCAAATCCGAGTCTTCGAGCGCCACGGTGCCGAGGATGACCCGGCGCACGCCGCGTTCGAGCCAGCCCTCGATGCAAGCCATGTCGCGGATGCCGCCGCCCAGTTGCGCCGGCAGGTCGACGGCGTCGAGAATCGCCTCGACGGCCCGGCCGTTGACCGGTCTTCCCTCGACCGCGCCGTTCAGATCGACCAGATGCAGCCAGCTAAACCCTTGCGACGCGAAGCTTCTGGCCTGGGAGGCCGGATCGGCGTTAAAAACCGTCGCCTGCGCCATGTCGCCGCGGACCAGGCGCACGCAGGCGCCGTCCTTGAGGTCGATCGCCGGAAAAAGGATCACGACGGCACCGTATCGCCGATCCCGGCACCGGACGCGCCGGCCCCGTCCGTCACGGATGCGGCCGTCAAATCCTTGTAATAATAGTGCCCGGCGATGAATTTCCCGTCCACGCGCGCATATTTCGGATTGCTGCCCCAGCGCACGAAACCCAATGATTCATAAAGGGTTATGGCCGCCTCCTGGGTCTCGCGCACGTCCAGCGTCAGAACGTCAAAGCCGCCCTCGCGGGCGCCGGCCTCGACCGCCAGGGTGATTTCGCGCGCCAGCCGGTGCCCGCGCGCCCAGGGTGCTATGAAGGCGCTTTGCAGCTGCGCCGCGAACGCCTGCGCCTGGTTGTTGGCGGGCGGGCGGAAAAGCTGGGCCGAGCCGCAGATGACGCCGTCGAGCCGGGCCGCGTACAAGGCGCGTTCGGGCACCAGCAGCACGCCTTTCCAATAGGCTTCGAGGATTTGCCTTGGCGGCGGCGTCAGCCAGCCGAAACCGCCGCCATCCTCGATCGCGGACTCGCAAGCCTCGCAGATGTCGTGCAGGTCGCCGCCTTCGAAGGATTTCACGAGTTCAACGCCGGTTGTCATGTTTTTGGCTGCCATTTCAAAAAGTTGGCGATTATGCGCAGGCCCGCCGCCTGGCTTTTTTCGGGATGGAACTGGGTGCCCACCATGTTGTCGCGGCCGACCATGGCGGTGACCGGCCCGCCGTACTCGGCGCGCGCCAGAACATCTCCATCCTCGGCGCAGACCATCTCGTAGCCGTGCACGAAATAAACATGAGTACCGCCCGCCAGTCCAGCCAGCACGGGGTGGCTTTGTTCGCCGATTTCCAACTCGTTCCAGCCCATGTGCGGGATCTTGAGGGACGAATCGTCCGGCGCGAGCGGCCGCACCTCGCCCGGAATCCAGCCGAACCCCTGGTGCACGCCATGCTCCAGCCCGCGCTCGGCCATCAGCTGCATGCCGATACAGATGCCGAAAAACGGCCGCCTTTCGCCGATAACGGCGCGATTCAGCGCCTCGATCATGCCCGGAACCGCGGCCAGACCACGGCGGCACTCGGCGAACGCGCCCTGGCCCGGCAGCACGATATGGCTGGCCTTATCCAGCGCCGCCGCCTCACCGGTCACGGTAACCGCTTGTTTCAGGCCGATCTCGCGGGCCGCGCGCTCGAATGCCTTGGCCGCCGAGCGCAGATTACCCGATCCATAATCGACGATGACGATACTCATGGGACGATGCTCATGGGACGATGCTCATAGCGTGGGGCCGTCAGGGCCTGTAGGGCGCGCCCCACGGGGCAAAAGGCCGCGGTTCGTCTGCCGATCCCGCGGTTTTCCCAGGCGTAGCGGCTTCCCGCGCCGCGAAATAACGGCGCTCGGCCGCGAGTGGGTCCGGCGCGGCAACCACGCTTGCCTCGGCGAAGCCCCGCCGGGCCAGGCTCCAGCGCCGAAAATCGTTCGCCGTGAATCCGACAAGCATTTGAAATCCCGCGATGATCGCCGCCCGCGCCAGGAAATCGGCGCCCGAAAGCTCGAGTGCCAGGCCAAACGCCGCCGCCGCGGCCAGAAGCACCGCCGCGACCTCCCACAAATTCAGCGCCAACGCCCAAATCGGCCCGAACCAAAAGGCCGGCCACGAGAATCCCTCCTTGACCAGCACCGCCCCGTCGTCGGGCGCAGAGTATTCGGGGCGAATATGGACCGTATAGACGCGCATCGGGGTACCGCCGTGCCGGTTTATTCCGAATTCGCAATCAATCTGCCGGGATCGTTACCGATCCGG
>CBDVDY010000261.1:0-4456 GCA_965372875.1 uncultured Alphaproteobacteria bacterium
TATGTTGGATTTTTACCACTAGCCCTGTTGGCGCGGAATGCGCCAGGTGGCGTTTCCACGCCGCGACAGACGGCCGATCGCTCCGCCGCGGCGGCTCTTGCGCTTGGGCGGTTTCTTTTTCGCGGATTTCTTGTTCGGCGTTTTTTTGCGCTGGCGCTGTTTCGACGGCGTGCCCGAGGTCTCCGAATCCTCGGTCAGCGCGCCGCTTTCGGCCATGAGCGCCGCCAGCGATTCGGCCACCGGCGCGACCTTGACGGCGGTCGCCTCGTCGTAGCGGTGCGGGCTGTTTGCCAGCCCAAGCAAGCCAACGGGCTCGCCGCCTTCGACAATCGGCATCCCGAGCAATGCCTTGATCTCGGGCAACGGTTTGGGGAGCCAGCGCTGGATCGCCTCGTCGCGCGGGCCGTTGGCGAAGATCGGATGGGTGTCCACCTCCTGAAGGTCGAGCAAAATCGCGAGTTGCTCCGGCGTCACCCGGGCCGGTGCGCGAGTGCGTCCCATGCCGGTTTCCGACGAGCCGTCGCGCCTCGCCATCAGTATCAGATCGCGCGGCGGCGCACCGGGAGAGAAGCGGCCGACGAATCCGATCCGGCTGCCGGTCAGCGAGATGCCACGGGCGAGTTCCGAACTAATTTCGTCGGCGATCGACGCCTCGCTGGAGGAAGCCGGCCCCCTGCCCCCGCCCGGCACGCCGCGCCGCGCCGCCCTGGCCAGCCTCGTCCGCCGGTAAAGCCAGGCCGCGCCGGTCAGGATGAAGGCGCCGACGGCGGCTGCCTCGATCGCGCCCGGCACCGCCGACAATGAACCCGCCGAGGATTTGTCCCACAGAAAATCGAAGTAACGGAAAATGGTGTACCCGGGTCCGGCCGCCGCGACACCGCCGGTGTAGAGCGTCCACGAGACCGCCGGGCCGCCCATGCCGGCAAGCCGCAGGGCGGTGCCCGCGGCCAGCGATAGCAGGAGCACGATCAAGCCCTGTTGCAGGATCCCGCTCGGCGACGATTGCGGGGCCGACGCCGTGTCGGCTTCGCCGGCACCCTCCTCCATGCCGCCGGACTCGCCGCCGCCGGCTTCCGACTGTCCAGTGGCGCCGCGCGGCCCGCCGAACGCGCCGGACGCGCCGTCGTCCCGGCCTCGGCCGATGTTCGAGGCTGAATCCCCGCCTTCACCGCCCCCTCCTCCGCCGACCCCCGCACCGCTCGACCGACCGCCCCGATTCTTGGCGGCCCCACCACCGCCCCGCGGCTTGGCGGACCCGCCGTCGCCGGACCCGCCGCCGTTAGCGGGCCGATCGG
Source organism: uncultured Alphaproteobacteria bacterium (assembly GCA_965372875.1). Taxonomy (GTDB): domain Bacteria; phylum Pseudomonadota; class Alphaproteobacteria; order CBDVDY01; family CBDVDY01; genus CBDVDY01. The sequence goes on from CBDVDY010000261.1 coordinate 1,296, forward strand.
TTGCGTCGCCGCCAGGCCCGCCCGTCGCCGCGGCCACGGCTGGCAGCGCGCCGCCGTCGTCATCTCCTCCATCGCCGCCGGCGTCGGCACTTGAGCCGGCACTGCCGCCCGCACCACCACGTTTGGTGCCGCCGGCGGATCCGGTTTCGGCGCCCCCCTCCGAACCGCCTTCGCCGGAGCCGCCGGACCGTGGCGCGTTCTCTTTCCGGTCGCGCCGCGAGGCGGTTTGCCGCGCGCCACCGCGGGAGCCCGGCCCGGAAAGCGGCGCCAAGTCGTCGAGATTGGAATCGAGAAAGACGGTCTCCACAAAATTTCCGGGGTGGCCGATCAGCCCGCTCACCGTGAAATCGACGAACAGGAGATGACCGTCGACGCGGGCGGCGAACAGGTGTCCCCTGCCGTCGACGGTGCCTTGGTCGAAGCGCCCTTCCTGGTCGAAGAACAGGCGCGACTTGATTTCCGTCGGATTCTTCGGGTCGATCTGCAATATCCCATTGCCGCCGATCAGGAACAGATCGCCGATCGACGGCTCGAAAGTAATGTGATGCGCCGCCGGCAGGTCGGACATCAGACGACGGGTGGTCAGCGTGGCGAGATCGAGGGTTCCGAAATGCCCAGCGCCGCGATCGTCGCCGGTGGTGTAGTACGCGTGTCCGGCTCGGTCGAAAGCGATCGACGTGATCGCCGTGTCGTCGCCGGTAAGCGGCCGAATCACTCCGTCGGCAAGGGGCTCGAGGGAAATCTCCACCAGCGGGCCGGGCGTGCCCGTCGCCCAAGCGCGGCTGCCGCCCGGCTCCATGGCCACGTGAAAGGCGCGGCCGCCCCCGGCCGAGACGGTTTGACGCGCGCCGGAACCGTCGAGGCTGAGCGCGTGTACCTTGTCGCCCTGGCCGCCGACGATGAGCCGGCCGTCGGGCGCGAATGCCAGGCCGTCCGCGCCGCTAATCGCCGCGACAGGGGATTTGCGGCCGAGAGTGAATGTCTCGCCGTCGAACTCGAAAGGGATTTTGTTGATGTTGGGTCTGCCGAGATAGCGGGAATAGTACAGTTCGCCGGCGACCGGATGGGCGGACGCGGGTGGTGGCGTGAGGCCCGCGATCGCGAGCACGGTTACGGCAAGCACCGCCCCGGCGAACCGGCGCCCCTTTATCCGCACGGTCGAAGCGATTTCGCGGAGTTCTGCCACAACCCGCGACCCTGTGACGCGGCGGGTAAATTTGACGTTAATTCAGGGGCATGATGTGGCCACGCGTATAAAGTCCGGCGCCCGTCCGGTCACTCACCCACGCCCCGGATAGTTATTTCGCGCTATTACTCCCGTAGTTAAGAGTATCGCAAGGTTATATCCCTAAGGTGTAGATGCGGTCACGCGGCTGGCGCCGAGTTTCGGCGGGCCAAGCCAGGAAGGCGGGGGAGCCGAGGAGCGTGGCCGGCATTCGAGACCCGGCGCGGGCGGAAGCGGATATTACCGCGCCCAGGGAGCCATTCAGAGTACTGGTGAGTATGGAGGCAAGAGATTTTGATACGGCGTAGGTAGGGAAAACTAGGCCCCGCTCCGGCGGGGCTTTTTTTGCCCGGATTCAGGGCGCAACCGGCGACGCCATGGAGGCCGGAAGGCCCGCTCCTAGAATGCCGCGCGCAGGACCGCGAAGAGGCCCGCCCAGGCGGCCAAATTGACGACCAAAACCAGGGAAAACGTCTTGTAGAGCGGCCATTTCCCTTCCACGGTGCCCTCCGCGGCTGGAAAATCGTGGGGCGCGCCCATCTCGACGCCCATCGCGTCCATTATGCGGCGATGGCCTTCCTCGTCCTTGTAGTATCCCGGACGAAACAGGTTTTTGTTGGCCTCCTTCGCTTTGGCCAGCATATCCGACGCCGTTTCCGGCTGCTTTTTCAGGGCTTTCCGTGCCATGTTCCGCCTCCAATACCTCGATCCATCCAGTGTGTTGCCAAGACGTTAACGCAACGTTAACACCGGGTATTTCACTGAACCGGGGTCGGATTCGGGGAAAAATCAGCTAAAATCGACCTTATCTCGGCCTGGCCAGGCCTCACGGACGCACGTCCACGAAATTGACGACTTTTTTCGCGCCTTCGGTCGCGCGGGCCAGTTTGAGCGCCTTGTCCCGCTCTTCCCGCGAGCGGGCGCGGCCAAGCAAATACACCGTACTGGACGCGTCCGCGGCGACCCGGAAATTGACGTCGGCAATGCCCCGCGCGCCGACCAGCTCGAGCCCTACCTTGCCGTCCAGGACCATGGCTTCCGGCCAGCCGATGAGCTTGCCCTTGTTCTTTTCCTGATCGTCCTTGCTCATATAGGCGACATGCCAATAGAGCTTCTTGATTCCGCGCACGGCCCGGACGCGCCGGCGGAATTCATTGTACAGAGCTTTGTCGTCGAACAGGCCCGTGACCAGCAGGCGCTGCTCGTAAATTTCGGTCGACGCCTTGATGGTGCCGAGCTCTGCCATAATGCGGTTGACCACCAGGACGATCTCGTTGTCCTTGGCGATGTCGGACACGCTGCGCGCCTCGATCGCCCGATCGAACAGCGTCTTCGGCGCGGTCAGGAGATCGGTGATGCCCGCCGCCGCCGCCGGCCCGCTCAAGCCCGCCAGCGCCGTGGCAACACCCATGGCCAAGAGCATACGAAGTCGCATCCAACACACCGCCTTTCCACCTTACCGTCGATCGTGGACCCTAAATATTGGAGGCCGCTCCGTGTCCCGCAAGCGACTCTGATCCCCCGACGCGCCGGCGCGATTCCGGGCGGCTGACACAACCTGTTGGTATGACCGGCGGTGCGATTTCACCGAAACTCCATATTGCCACGATTGGTAACGATTCAGGGGTGCATCATGTCGGCCACCAGAAACGCGGCTTGCATTCTCCCGGCGCTCGCTTTCGCGATGGCCCGGCGCCGGCCGCCTCCGCGCCAGCCGACGGCGGCCCGCCAAAATGCGGCGACGTGGGCGGCTGTGAAGCCTATATGAAGGCGACAGGCAAGATCTGCGCGTTGTAAGAGCGGCCGAATATAACGCTTCGGAGCTACTGGCGCCGGTCGAAGGGATTGGTCGGAGCGGGGAGATTCGAACTCCCGACCTCTACACCCCCAGTGTAGCGCGCTAACCTGGCTGCGCCACGCTCCGTTCCATCGCGCC
>CBDVDY010000262.1:0-4427 GCA_965372875.1 uncultured Alphaproteobacteria bacterium
AGCGGCACCAGAAATCCCGGAATCAGCGCCAGCGGCCACATGGTCACGGGCGCCGAGGTGATCTCGGCCGCCAGTCCGGGCACCACGCCGGCGGCCAGCGTGCCGGCCGTGAAGGCGACGATGAAATCGACGATGCCGAGCCAGTTCCACAGCACAAAGCCGCGGCTGGCGGCGTAATCGGGCCGCGCCAGGAGCGTCAGCGCGATCACCGGCGCGGTTATGCCGACGGCCATGTCGCCGATTCCCGCCGGCAAAGCGAACAGGCCCGGCAGCAAATCGTAGGCGTATAGGCCCAGGAACAGAATGCCGACGACCCGCCACGACTGCACGATGGTGAGGAGCCGCAGATCGGCCGAGAGCACGTAATTCCGGAACGCGGAGGAGGCCCGGTAGAGCAGGAAATAGATCGATAACGGGATCGCCACCGCGACGATCAGCGGCAGCGGCGGCTGGCCCGGCGCGTTTTGCGTCAGGCCCGCATCGATCGCCAGTGCGACGAGCGCGAACCACAGCACGAGCGTAGCGGCGAGGAACAGTCGCGAGCCGCCGCTGGCCGTGTCGGGGTGGGGGTGGGACTGGGTCTGGGTCAGGGTGGTCATGACAATATCTCCTTTGCTAACGACGTTTGTTGAGGGAAAAACTTGCAGATCAGGCGCGCGCGGGCCGTCGGCGGAACAGCCGCAAATTGCCGCCGACCGAGATGGCGCCGAAGAGGATCAGCGCGAGCCCGGCGAAGGCCTGCCACGGCAGCGCCTCGCCCAGTACGGCGGCGCCCAGGGCCACCGCGACCACCGGCATGAACAGGGTCATCAGCGAGGCGCCGATGGCGCCCGCGTTGCGAATCAGCCAGAACAGGCACAGCACCGGCAGCGCGGTGCCGATCACGGCGGTCCACGCCACCGCGCCCAAGGCGCCGGCGGAGGGCGTAAGGTTCCAGGGCGCGTCGACAGCCAGGCTCAGCGGCACCAACACGATCGAGGCGACGACGAGCTGGCCGGCGGTCATCACCACCGGCGACAGATCGCTCCGGGTCCGCGAATAGATGCTGCCGAGCGTGTAGCTGAGCGCCGCAAGCAACGTGATCAGCGCGCCGAAAAGCTGGTCGCCGACGCCCGCCAATGCCTTGGGGCCGATCACCAGCACGACGCCGGCGAAGCCGATGCAGGCGCCGACGATCTGGCTCCCGGTGAATTTTTCCTCGCGCAGGAAGATCGGCGCCAGGATCACGCTGAAGACGGGGATCGAGCCGAATATGATGCCGGCCAGACCGCTCTCCACGTAGAGCTGGCCCCAGGCGATGGTGATATAGGGAATCACGCCGGTGAGAATGCCGAGAATCAGCAGCGGCCTCCATCCGGCGCCCAACGGCGGCAGGCGGAACCCGGCGATGCGCAGAAATGCCCAGGCGATGGGCGCCGCCAGGAGCGCCCGGCCGGCCGCCACGGTCGCCGGCGGCACCTCGGCCACGGCGACGTTGATGAACAGGAAAGTGCTGCCGAACATGGCCGCGGTCGCCAGCAGCACGGCCCAATGCTTCGCCTCCATCGCTTGCGGCCGGCCCTCCGCCCGCCTCGAATTCTGTCCCTGTAATTGCCTCTGGCTCATTTTCCGGTTCCCTGTTTCAGTGTAGCTACACTTATTTTTGACGGCGCGTGGGCAATTGGTCGATTGGCTCACAACTGCCTGGAGCTCCCTAGGGCCCGCCCTATCCCGGCCTTGCCGCCTCGATGGCGTCGGCGAGGCTTCTCAACAACCGGTCCCGCCCGGCCTTTCCCATCCGGCGGGTCATGCCGGCATGCGCCTCGCGCCAGTAGGGCAGCGCCCGGCGCAGCGTTATGAGCCCGTCGTCGGTCAGCACCAGCACGCGCGCGCGCCGGTCCTCGCCCTGCTCGACGGCGATCAGCCCCTGGCCGACGAGCGGCTTCAAATTGCGGCTGAGCGTGGTGCGGTCCATCACCATGTGTTCGGCCAGCCGGCCGATCGGCGCGGGGCCAAGCGCGGCCAGAGAAGCCAGAAGCGAGAACTGCGTTCCCTTGAGACCGCTTTGCCGCATCACCGAATCGTAGTACTGCGAAACCGCCCGCGCCGCCTTGCGCAGATTGAAACCGGTGCAGTGCGACGTGCCCTCGCGGGCAAGCGCCATGGCCTGGCGGGCCGCCGCCTGGTTCTTGGCGCCGCTCCTTGCGCGCGGCCGGGCGGCCTTTGCCTTGACGGGTTTCTTCGTTGTCTTGCTCATAATAAGTGTATATACACTCTAAATTCGAATCTGTCAATACCGAAATCGATTTATGCGCAATTGCATCTCATGTGGCATGTTAGGCTCGATGACGCGACGGACGCACGGCCCATGAGCACACCGATTATCGGCATAACCCTGGATTCGGAAGTTCCCGGCGGCTATTCGAAATTTCCCTGGTACGCGGTGCGCGAGAATTATTGCGCGTCGGTGGCGCGGGCCGGCGGCCTGCCCATGCTCCTGCCGCACGAGCCGGAGCTTGCCGAGGCTTACCTCGATGCGATCGGCGGGTTGATCGTCACCGGCGGCGATTTCGATGTCGACCCGGCCCTGTTCGGCGCCGGCGAGCGGCATGCCACCGTCACCACCAAGGACCGCCGCACCGCGTTCGAGCTGGCGATCGTCGGCGGCGCCCTGGCGCGCGACATGCCGGTGCTCGGCATCTGCGCCGGCCAGCAACTGCTGAACGTGGTCCTGGGCGGCACGCTCATTCAACACATCCCCGACGAGGTGCCGAACGCGCTGGCGCACGAACAGCCGAATCCGCGCGACCAGCCGGGCCACGAGATCGAGATCGTGCCGGGTACGCTCCTGGCCCGCATCACCGGCGCCGAAACGCTCGCCGTCAACAGCGCCCACCACCAGGCGGTGAAGGAGGTGGGCGAGCGCGTGGTCGTCAACGCCCTCGCCCCGGACGGCGTGATCGAAGGCATCGAGCACCCGGGCCACGCGTTCTGCCTCGGCGTCGAATGGCATCCGGAATTCTCGATCAGCGAGGGCGACGACAGGATTCTCGAAGCCTTTGTCCTCGCCTGCGGCGGCTAAGCCGATGGCCGGCGCCACGCCCACGGACGCGCCCGATGACGCACCCCGAGCCGGCGAGGCGAAAGGCGAACGAATCGCCAAGCGCCTGGCCCGCGCCGGGCTGTGTTCGCGCCGCGAGGCCGAGCGCTGGATCGCCGCCGGCCGGGTCTCGGTGGACGGCGCGGTTTTGCAATCGGCGGCCTGCGTGGTCACCGAAGCCAGCCGCATCATTGTCGACGGCAAGCCCCTGCCCGCGGCCGAGGCCACGCGGCTCTGGCGTTATCACAAGCCCGCCGGGCTGGTCACCAGCCACCGCGACACCGCCGGGCGGCCCACCGTGTTCGACCGCCTGCCCGACGATTTGCCGCGCGTGATCTCGATCGGCCGCCTCGACCTCGCCTCCGAGGGGCTGCTGCTGTTGACCAACGACGGGGAGCTGGCGCGGCGGCTGGAGTTGCCGGCGACCGGCTGGGTGCGGCGCTACCGGGTGCGCGTACACGGAAGGGTCGAGCCCGCGCGCCTGGATGCACTGGCCAAGGGCGTGACCATCAGCGGCCTGCATTACGGCGCGATCGAGGCCAAGCTGGACCGCCAGCAAGGCGCCAACGCCTGGCTCACGCTGGCGCTGACCGAGGGCAAGAACCGCGAGGTGCGCCGCGTCTGCGAGCATCTCGGCTGGACCGTGAACCGGCTCATCCGCATCAGCTTCGGCCCGTTCCAGCTCGGCCGGCTGGGGCGCGGAGCGGTCGAGGAAGTGCCGGCCAAGGTCCTGCGCGAACAACTCGGCACGGCCTCCGGCAAGGACAGCCGACATGCGCATCGTCGCCGGTAAGCACCGGGGCCGAACGCTCGAAGCACCGGCCGGGCGGCGCGTCCGGCCGACCGCCGACCGCGCCCGCGAGGCCTTGTTCAACATTCTCGATCATGGCGGATTGGCGCCCGGCGGCGGCTCGATACTTGCCGGCGCGCGGGTGCTCGACGCCTTTGCCGGCAGCGGCGCGCTGGGGCTCGAGGCGCTCTCGCGCGGGGCCGCGCACGCCACCTTCATGGACCGTGACCGGGCGGCGCTCGAGACCGTCCGCCGCAACGCCGAGGCGCTGGGCGAAGGGCGCGACAGCGTGAGCCTGGTCCGGGCCGACGCGACCGACCCGCCCCGGGCCGATGCGCCCGCTTCCATCGCTTTCCTCGACCCGCCCTACGGCGAGGGACTGGCCGAGCCCGCGCTGACCGCGCTCGCCGCCGCCGGATGGCTGGCGGAAGCGGCGCTTGCCATCGTCGAACTGCCGGCCAAAGCGGAGGCGCCGGAGCCGCCGCCGGGCTTCGCGCGGCTCGACGACCGCACCTACGGCGCGGCGCGGCTGGTGTTCCTGCGATACGACGGTTAGCG
>CBDVDY010000263.1:0-4395 GCA_965372875.1 uncultured Alphaproteobacteria bacterium
AACGCCAGCGCGCGCGATTCGATGCTTTCGCGTTCGGGCGCGTCGGGCGGGCTGTTGGGGTCGTCGAAGGCGGTGTGCGCGGTGAAGCGCGAGCGGCCGTCGGTCAGCGAATCGTAGCACTTGAAGACCATCGCCTCGTTGCGCTCCATGTCGGGGAAATAGAACCAGCGCTGATCGGGATTGTACGCGAGCTGCAGGACCTCGCCGGTCCGGTCCTGGTATTTGAGATCGGTTTCGATTAGATCCTCGGGTGCTATCGACTGGGCGTCGCAGATCGCCAGCGGCGTTTGCCGCACGGGGTCGCGGATCGGCCGCCACACCTGGATCACGGCGAAGCGGCGCTGGAGCAACGCCTCGGCCTCGTCGGCGGGGAGCAGGTCGCGCACCCGCTGCGGCGCCGACCAGTCGGTATAATCGTTGTGCGCCAGGCGCACCGGCTCGCGCACCTTCTTCTCGCTGCGCGTCGATTCGGCGTTGGCCCGGATGGTGTGATCGAAGACCAGCACCCTCGGCGCGCCCGAGAATTCCTTGACCAGAGCCTCGATTTCCGGGGAGTAGACCGAGCGCACCTCTTCCTCGTCGTAGAAATCCGCCACCTTGGTGTCGTGGCGGGTCAGGACGAACCCGTCCCGCTCCAGCTCGAACCGGTCGCGCATCGGCCGGCCGTTGCGAATCGTCACCGTATGCGCCTCGAGCCGCGCGTCGCGCCGGGTCGGTTCGGTGCCCTGGGGCGAAATGTAGGTCACCGGCTTGGCCCCGGTCTGGACCATGAAATTGAGCGAGGCCGAGACGGATTCCTCCGTTCGTGGGCTCTCGTCGGCTTGTGCCATGGCGGCATATCCTTGAATATTCAATCGAATCCCGAAGGATTCACGGTTGCCGACATGGTAGGCGGTCCGGACGCCCAGTCAACAATCCCAGTCAGAAATCCCAGTCAACAATCCCAGTCAAATCTCCGCCGGCCCGGCGCGCTCCGGTTGTCATGCCGGCCGCCGCGCGCTAGCTTCCGCCGACTCGAATATTGCCGGGGACGCGAATTGCTGAAAATGCTGACGATAGTCGCGGCGGGCGGCGCGGTTGGGGCCGCCTTGCGCTATATGACGATGGTCGGGGTGGGCTCCCTCATGGGCGCCGGGTTCCCGTTCGGCACGCTCGCCGTCAACGTCGTCGGCATGATGGCGCTGCGCGCGATCCCGGCATGAGCCCCGAGAGGACCAGCGTACGCACCCTCGAGGTCGCACCCGACGATTCCGGCATCCGTCTCGACCGCTGGTTCCGGCGGCATTTTCCCGGGCTGACCCACGGACGGCTGGAAAAGCTCCTGCGCACCGGCCAGGTCCGGGTCGACGGCAAGCGCGCCAAGGCCGGGCTGCGCCTCGCCGCCGGGCAGAGCGTCCGCGTGCCGCCGTTGCAAGCCGCCCCCGCGCGCGCCGCCCCGCCGGCCCCGCCCGTGAGCGAGGAAGACGCAAGCGCGCTGAGGGACGCTGTGCTGCACCGCGACGACGAGGTCATCGCCATCGACAAGCCGCCGGGCCTCGCCGTCCAGGGCGGCAGCAAGACGGTCAGGCATCTCGACCGCATGCTCGACGCGCTGCGCTTCGGCGCCAACGAGCGGCCGCGCCTGGTGCACCGGCTCGACAAGGACACCAGCGGGGTCCTGCTGCTGGCGCGCGGCGCCGCCGCCGCCGGCCGGCTGGCCGCCGCCTTCCGCGACCGCGAGGCGAAGAAGATCTATTGGGCGCTGGTCGTCGGCCGGCCGAGCCCGCGCCAGGGCCGTATCGAGCTGGCGCTGGCCAAGCTGCCGGGAAATCGACAGGCCCGGGGGGGCGAGCGCATGGTGCCCGCCGGCCCCGGCCAGGAGGGCGCCGCCCTGGCCGGAGCCAAGCAGGCGATCACGCTCTACACCACGATCGAAAGCGCCGGGAACGAGGCGTCGTGGCTGGCGCTGTGGCCGCGTACCGGTCGCACCCATCAACTGCGCGCCCACGCGGTGGCGCTGGGCACGCCCATCGTCGGCGACGGCAAGTACGGCGGGGCCGATTCCTACCTCAAGGGGCGCGGCCTGTCGCGCAAGCTGCACCTGCACGCACGGCGCATCGTGCTGCCGCACCCTTCCGGCGGCGTGCTCGACGTGAGCGCGCCGCTGCCGCCGCACATGGCGCAAAGCTGGAAGTTCTTCGGCTTCGACATGGATGTCCCCGAGGATCCGTTCGCCGGCGAGGGCTAGCGGCGGGCCGCGCGGAGAGGCGCGGACCCGCGTTCAGGCGCCGTCGATCCTGCAGCTAAAGCAATTGTTCAGCGCCGATCGAACATGGACATAGTCGATGTCGTCCCGGTCGAGAATGCCGGACGCGGCGGTGGCAATTTCGGCCGATCGAACGATCCGGCCCGTGCCGTACACGATGCGGTCGTCCGCGCCGTATCCTTTCAACAAATAGCTCTCGCGCTCGAGAAACATGGCCGGGACCCGATCGGATTCCGGATAACGCCCGCAGGGCTCGGCGTGGAGAAAGATCGGCCCGATTTCCGCAAAGGGCTGCGGCCGCGGAAACGGACAATGCGCAAGGATCAGATAGCGCTCGCCCTCGGCGACATCCCGTTGACAGTGCCGGCAAGGGACGCCGTCACCGCTGGAAACATGGATCTCGGGATGCTGTCCGTTCGCGTCGGGTGCGCCGGCCCAATAGGACTCGGCCTGAGCGGTCGGCATGGATGAAAAGCGGATATTGGTCATGGAATCGTCTCCTTGTGCCGGTTTCACCGATCCTGCCGGCGGCCGCGCGGGGCCGCTATCCGATTCTTGCCGCCGAAGTTTTTTTGCTCGTCACGGAATTGGTAAAGGCTCTGGAATAGGCGGCCCGACGGGGCCATGTTAGAAGCCTGATCCGATCAACCGGTCCGGCCCAACCCCCGCATGAACGATAGCGCACGCATCCGCCTTGCCGTGTTCGATTGCGACGGTACCCTGGTCGACAGCCAGCACGCCATCGTCGCTTCCATGGCGGCGGCCTTCGGCGCCGAACGGCTGGAGCCGCCGGAAGCGCGGCTGGTGCGCGAGGTGGTCGGCCTGCCGCTGGTCGAAGCCATCGCCCGGCTCGCGCCCGAGGCGGACGACGACGATCATGGCCGTCTCGCCGGCCACTACCAGGACGCCTTCAAGGAATTGCGGCGGCGCCCCGACCACGAGGAGCCGCTGTATCCCGGCGCGGTGGAAGCGCTGGACGCGCTCGAATCCATGGGACTGCTGCTCGGCGTGGCCACCGGCAAGGGGCGGCGCGGTCTCGCCATGACGTTGCAGCGGCACGGGATCGAGGGCCGCTTCGCCACGCTCAAGACCAGCGACGACGGACCCGGCAAGCCGCACCCCGACATGCTGCGCCTGGCCATGGGAGATGTGGGCGCCGAGGCGGCCGATACGGTGATGATCGGCGACACCACGTTCGACATGTCGATGGCGGGAGCGGCCGGCGTCGCTGCCATCGGCGTAAGCTGGGGCTACCACGCGACGGACGCGTTGCGCGAAGCCGGCGCGGCCACGATCGTCGAGCGTTACGAGGCGCTGCCGGCCGCCGTCGAAAGCACGCTCGGGAGGGGCCGATGCGTCTGATCAAGCGCGCCGTTCTCGGTGTTTTCGTACTCGCATTTGTCGCGATGGCCGGCGCGCTCGGCTACCTCTCGACGGTCGATTTCAACGATTACCGCGACGTCATCGCCGAACAGGCGAAACGGGCGACCGGCCGCAAACTGGCGATTCTCGGCGATATCGACGTGAATCTGTTTTCGCTGACGCCGACCGCGATCGTGCGCGACGTGAGCTTCGCCAACGCGCCCTGGGGCTCCGCGAACGAGATGATCGGCCTCGCCCGGCTCGAGCTGAAGATCGATCTGCCGGCGCTGCTGACCGGCCGGCTCAGCATCGGCCGGCTGGTTCTGATCGCCCCCGATATTCTGCTGGAGACCGACAAGAAGGGAAACGGCAACTGGTTGTTCGACGCCGCGCAGTCGAGCCAGGCGGGCGCGGATGGCGGCACGGATTTGCCCGCCGTCCGGTCGGTGCGCATCGAAAACGCGCGCATCACCTACCGCGACGGCCGGACCGGGCGGAAAACGGTGGTGACGCTGGGCCGGGTGACGCTGCGCGCCGACGACGCGGACAGTCCGCTGGAGGTGCGTGCCTCGGGAACGCTTGACGGCACGGAGGTGACGGTCAGCGGCGAGATGGGTCCCATAGCGATGCTGCTGGCCGGCGGCGCGTATCCGGCGGAACTCGAAATCCGCATGGGCGGCAGCGACATCAGCGGCAAGGTCGAGCTGGCCCTGACCGCCGTGCCGCCGAAAATATCCGGAACGCTGAGTTCCAACGTTCTGAATGTCGACGCGCTTTCCGGCGCGGCC
>CBDVDY010000264.1:0-4376 GCA_965372875.1 uncultured Alphaproteobacteria bacterium
GCGGCTATGACCGCGCCAAGAATGACTGGTACCTTCTTCATTATTGCCTCCGTTGGTTTCTCGCGTTCTCTTATTGCCCCCTAAAAGATAGCCCGGCATTGTAACGGATGAATCCGCGCGCGGGAGCCTAATTCGTACCCCCCAGATAGGCCTCCTCGAGCCGCTGGCCGCCGATCAGTTCATCGGGCGTGCCCTGCATGACCGTGTTGCCCAACTCGAGCACGTAGCCCCGGTCGGCGGCGCCTAGCGCCATATGCGTGTTCTGCTCCACGAGCAGGATCGTCAGCCCCTCGGAATTGAGCGTTTCCAGCCGCGAAAACAGTCGCGTCACCATGATCGGGCTCAGCCCCAGGGACGGCTCGTCCAGCATCATGAGCCGCGGCCGCGCCAGGAGCGCGCGCCCGATCGACAGCATCTGCTGCTCTCCGCCGGACAGCACCGCGGCCGGCATGTCGCGCCGCTCTCCCAGGTTCGGCCAGCGTTCGTAGATCGCCTCGATATCCTGCTCGACTTCGCCGTCTCTCCGGCAATAGGCGCCCATCTGCAGGTTTTCGTGAACCGTCAGGCTGATGAAGATCTGCCGCCCTTCCGGCACCATCACCAGGCCTTCGCGGACGCGCCTGGGCGCGCTCCAACCGGTCACGTCCCGGCCGGCAAAACGGACGCGTCCCGCCGCCGGCTTGACCGTGCCCTGAATCGCCTTGAGCAGCGAACTCTTGCCGGCGCCGTTGGCGCCAAGGACGGTGATGATTTCCTTTTCGCCGACATTCAGCGACACCGACTTGACGGCGTGATTACGGCCGTAGCGGACGACAAGATCCTCTACCTCAAGCAACATCGCCTTGCGCCCCTTCCTCGCGTCCAAGGTAGGCTTCCAAAACGTCCGGATCGCTGTGCACCTCTTCGGGCGTGCCCTCGAAGATCTTGCGGCCGAAGTTCAGCACCACGACGTGTTCGCACAGATTTCGCACGAAATGCATGTCGTGCTCGACCACCAAGAGGGTCACCCCACGCAACGAGAGGCGCTCCAGCATTTCCCGCAGCTCGCGGGATTCGGTCGCGTTCAGCCCGGCCGCGGGTTCGTCGAGCAGCAAAAGCTTGGGCTCCGACATGAGCGCGCGCACCACTTCGATGCGTTTCTGCACGCCGTAGGGCAAATTGGCGACAACCTGGCCGGGGTAGGTGCCGAGGCGGGCGGTCTCCAGCGCCTCGCGCGCCGCCTCGGCCCAGCGGTTGCGGCGAACCAGGCCGAGCGGGAAAATCTGTTGCGCGAACGACCGCGCCCGCACGTGCTGGCCCAGCATGACGTTTTCAAGGGTTGAAAGGTGCGGCATCAGGCGGACGTTTTGAAAGCTTCGCGACAGGCCGTAGGCGATGCGGTTTCTGGCCGGAACATGCGTAAGGTCGCGGCCGTTGACGACCATCGCACCCGCGTCGACCGGGTAGATGCCGCTCAACAGGTTAAAGATCGTGGTTTTGCCGGCGCCGTTCGGGCCGATGAGCGCGGTCCGGCTGCCACGGCGGACGTCGAAGGAAACGTCGTCGATCACCTTGAGGCCGCCAAAGCTCTTATGCACACCCTGAAAATTCAGGATGTTGGCTTCGGTGTTTACATTGCCGCCTGTCATTCCGCCGCTCCGCCGGCGGCGCCGGCGCGCCGGATGACCAACCGGTCGAGCATGGTCCGCGTTACCACGCCCTCGGGCCGGACCACCATCATCAGGACGATCAATGCGCCGAATACCGCGAACCGGCCGTCGGCGATCAGCGACCAGCCGGTATTCTCGGCAATGTATCGAAGGAGTTCTGGAATAGCGGTGAAAAACAGCGCGCCGACCAGCGGGCCGAACGCCGTCTGGGTGCCGCCGAACAACACGTAAAGCAGGACGTAGATACTGAACAGCACGTTGAAGTTCTGCACCTCTATATAATTGTAGTAGTGGCCGTAAAGCGCGCCGCCGAGCCCGCCGATGGCGGCGCCGACGGCAAACGCCGCGACCTGCGAGAGCCGGACATTGACCCCGAACAGCGTCGACACGTGCTCGTCGTCGTGTATCGAGCGCATGGCGAGACCCAGGCGCGTCGACATCAAATAGACGCAAAAGACCACGACGCCGATGCTGACAGGTACCAGGAGCTCGAGATCGGCGTGCGAATCCACCGGGTAGCCCGCGGCGGCGCCGACCACTTCCAGGTTGAGCGTGATGCCGGCCACGACCTCGGCGAAGGCAAGGGTCGCGAGCACCATATAAACGCCGCGGGTGCGCAGGATCGGAAAGGAAATCGCGATTCCGACGATCCCGGTCGCCAGCGCCGCGAGCGGTATCGACAACCACATCTCCATGCCCAGCCCGTCCAAAGAGTTGAGCCAGGCGCCAACATAGCCGCCGATGATCACGAACCCGGCCGCGCCCAGATTGAGTTGCCCCGACGCGGCCGGCAGAAACACCGAGTACGCAACCACGATGTTGATGCACAGGATCGCGATCTGGGCGGAAAGGTACCCGCTCACGTTAGAACTTCCCCTTGCCAAGCGCCGAGGCGCCGAAAAGCCCCGTGGGCCGGATAACCAGGATCACCAGCAGCAGCCCCCAAATCGGTACTTTGACGATGTCCGCGCCGAAGAAGTGAATGGACAGGACCTCGATCATGCCGACCAGCATGCCGCCGACGATTGCCCCCCAGATGTTGCCGAGCCCACCCAATACCATGCCGGCAATGGCGACCACCGCCACCTGGTCGCCGACATAAGGGTTGATGGTTTTGTAATTTATGGTGAAAAGGATACCCGCCACGGCGCAGAGGAACCCGGTCATCAGGAACACGACCGGCACGATGCGGTTGACTTCGACCCCCATGAGCGGCGCGGTGTCCGGTCGCTCCGCGATCGACCGCAAGGCCCGGCCCATGCGGGTGCGTTTCAGCACTTGGCTCAAGAGAAATACCAACAGCAGCGACAGCCCCAGGCTGATGAGTTGCGGCACGCCGACGAGAATTGGGCCCAAATTCATGCTCGCGTCACTGAAGGGCGAGACGAAGATCAGCGGATCGGTGCCCCATTTCATGATCACCAGATGTTCGAAGATGATGAGGAATCCCAGCGAACTGACCAGCGGCAAGGCATGCTCGGTGGCGTCGCCGAACCGCGCCTTCATGTAGCGGTAGGTGAAGCGCTCGACGATCAGCGAGGCGATCATGGCCGCGGCGATGGCAAAAATGGCGCCGACGATCCAGTGGTAGTCCAGGCCGATGTTGGCGTTGAGCCAATCCTGGAACCCCGGCCCAAAACCGCCGGAGGTGGCCGCCCACATGAACATGGCGGAAACCATGAATATCGCCGGAATGGTGAAATTGAGAAAATTCAGCATGCCGATGATCAGGGTGAACGCCACCGCGATCATGACGTAGACCCCGCCCAGCATGATGCCGTTCACGATTTGCTGCAGGATCAGGAGCATCGCCGCCTTTGTCCCCTTGTCTCAGCCGATGTGCGAGGCATGGTTTTCCAGGTACCAGGTGGCCATCTCTTCGCGTGTGGCCCACCAGACGCCGTCGAAGCTCTTGGCGTAGGCGAGAAAATCCCGAAGCGCGCGAATTCGATACGGGTGGCCGGCGACGTGCGGGTGCAGCCCGATATTCATCAGCCGCCCGCTTTCCGCGCCCTCGCGGTAAAGCTCGTCGAACTGCTCCTTGAAGGTGTCGAGCACATCCGACGTGGTCAGGCCGCGGCGGTGAAACAGGGTGAAATCGTTCATCTCCACCGAATAAGGGGTGGCGACAATGGGCCCGGACGGCGTTTGAATGAGATAGGGCTGGTCGTCGTTCATATAATCGCAGAAGAAGATCAACCCCTGCTCGGCCAGAACGTCGGGCGTCCGCTGCGTACCCCTGAGCGACGACGAAAGCCAGCCCTTGGCTTTGCGGCCGACGACTTGTTCGTAGACCTTCAGCGCTTCGAGGATCAACGCTTTTTCACCCTCTGGGTCGAACGTATAGTTGGTCAACAGGTCGCCCTGCTCGTAATTGTGCGCCACCAATTCCCAGCCGCGCTGGTTCACCGCGTCGATAACGGCGCGGCGCTCGATGCCCATCTTGGCGTTCATCGTGCAGCTCGCCGCCACGCCGGCTTGGTCGAACACGTCGATCATGCGCCAGACACCGACGCGCTGACCGTATTCGCGCCAGGAATAATTGGTGAAATCCGGGACATTGGCGGGCAGCGGGTCCGGCACCACCGGCGGGCCGCCGGCGTAATAGGGGTCGGTGCCGTCCTTCAGCAAATCCCAATATTCGAGATTTATCGTGAGAATGAGCGCGAGCCGCGCGCCGTTCGGCCATTTAAGCGGCTGGCGTTCGGGCAGGGGGACGAAATCGTA
>CBDVDY010000265.1:0-4349 GCA_965372875.1 uncultured Alphaproteobacteria bacterium
GCGCGGGGCAAACCGGGCGCCGGCATAAAGGTCGAGCTTTTCGCGCTCGACGGCGAGCGCCGGCTTCTGGCCGCC
This sequence comes from uncultured Alphaproteobacteria bacterium, assembly GCA_965372875.1. Lineage (GTDB taxonomy): Bacteria > Pseudomonadota > Alphaproteobacteria > CBDVDY01 > CBDVDY01 > CBDVDY01. Next base: position 76 of record CBDVDY010000265.1, read on the forward strand.
AGCGAGACCAACGCGGACGGGCGCTGCGACGGGCCGCTCGCCGAGGGCGAGGCGTTCGGGCCGGGGCGCTACGAACTGGTGTTCCACGCCGGCGCCTATTTCGCGGCCAACGGCGAGGCCTCCGCCGATCCCCCATTCCTCGACCAGGTGGTGATCCGGTTCGGCGTCGCCGAGCCGGACCAGCACTACCACGTGCCGCTCCTGCTCTCGCCCTACGGCTACACCACCTATCGCGGCAGCTGAGGCGGGCGATGCCGGCAACCCGAAAGCGCAAGCCATCGACCGCCAACACGCTCCGCTTCGTCGCCGGCGGCGAAATCGTGACGCTCGCCGACATCGACCCGACCATGACGGTGCTGAACTATCTGCGCGAGGTCGCCCACCGCACCGGCACCAAGGAGGGCTGCGCCGAAGGCGATTGCGGCGCCTGTACGATCGTGTTCGGCGAACTCGACGGGACGCGCCTGCGTTATCGCGCGGTCAACGCCTGTCTGCTGTTCCTGCCCGCGCTCGACGGCAAGCAACTGATTACCGTCGAGGATCTGCGCGCGCCGGGCGGCGCGCTGCATCCGGTGCAGCGCGCGCTGGTCGACCTGCACGGCTCGCAATGCGGCTTCTGCACGCCCGGCTTCGTGATGTCGCTGTTCGCGCTCTACAAGTCCGAGCGCAAGCCGTCGCGCGCGCGGATCGACGACGTACTCGCCGGAAACCTCTGCCGGTGCACCGGCTACCGGCCGATCACCGACGCCGCGCGGCGGATGTATCTCTATGGCGGAAAAGACCATTTTGCCGCCGCCGAGAGGAAAGTCGTGGCGCTGCTGCGCTCGATCCGGCGGCGCGGCACGCTGGCGCTCGCGGGGTCCGGCCGGGCCGCGGGCCGGCGCTACTTCGCGCCGACGAATCTGGACGCCTTCGCCGATCTGGTGAAATCCCATCCGGACGCGCACATTCTGGCGGGCGGCACCGATCTGGGCCTCTTGGTCACCAAGCAGCACCGCGACCTGCAAACCGTCATCTCGGCCGGCGGCGTGGCCAAGCTGCGGACGGTTCGCAAGGTGCGCGGCGGCATCGAGATCGGCGCGATGGCGACCTACACCGACGCCTTCGATTCCATCGCCGCGCACTATGCCGATTTCGGCGAGTTGCTGCGCCGGCTGGGCTCGGTGCAGATCCGCAACGCCGGCACCATCGGCGGCAATATCGCCAACGCCTCGCCGATCGGCGACACCATGCCGGCGCTGATGGTGCTGGGGGCCACTCTAACCCTCAGGCGCGGGGCCGGAACGCGCACGCTGCCGCTTGAGGCGTTCTTTCTCGGCTACCGCCAAACGGCGCTCAAGCAGGGCGAGTTCATCCAGTCGGTCCACCTGCCGGCGGCCGCGCCCGGGCGGCGCTTCGCCGCCTACAAGATTTCGAAGCGGTTCGACCAGGATATCTCGGGCGTCCTGGGGGCTTTCGGTCTGGAACTCGAGGGCGACGAGGTGGGCGATATCCGCATCGCCTTCGGCGGCATGGCGGCGACACCCAAACGCGCGGTGCAGTGCGAACGGGCGCTGATCGGACGCGCATGGAACCTGGCAAATGTCGAATCGGCGGCGCGGGCGATGGCGCGCGATTTCGCGCCCATCGGCGACATGCGGGCGAGCGCCGATTACCGGCTTATGGTGGCGGGCAATCTGTTGCGCAAGTTTTTCATCGAGACCCGGAGCGGGATCGACCAGACCCGCGTCCTGGCCCGGGCGGGCTGAGGGCGATGTCCCAACGCGGAACCAACAGGAACGGCAACAATCGCCGCATCGCCGGCGGCGCGTACGAACCGCTGGCCCACGACAGCGCCGAAAAGCACGTGAGCGGCGAGGCGATCTACATCGACGACATGCCGGAGCCGCCGGGAACGCTGCACGCCGCCGTCGGCATGAGCGAGAAGCCACACGCCCGCATCACCCGGCTCGATCTCTCCGCGGTGCGCACGGCACCCGGCGTGGTCGCGGTGATGGCGGCCAAGGACATACCGGGCAAGAACGATGTCGGCCCGATCCTCGACGACGACCCGATCTTCGCCGACGGGCTGGTGGAATACGCCGGCCAGTCGATTTTCGCCGTCGCCGCCGAGACGGTCGAGGAAGCGCGGCGCGCCGCCCGCCTGGGCCGCGTCTCGTATCGCGAACTCAAGCCGATCCTGACGGTGGACCAGGCGCTGGCGGCCAGGAGCTTCGTGCTGCCGCCGCACACGCTCAAAAAGGGCGACTCGGCCGGCGCCCTTGCCAAGGCGCCGCACCGCCTGGCCGGCCGCCTGGAGATCGGCGGACAGGACCACTTTTACCTCGAGGGACAGGTCAGCCTCGCCATCCCGTGGGAGGACGGCGATATGTTGGTGCACTGCTCGACCCAGCATCCGTCCGAGGTGCAGACGGCGGTCGCCCACGCCCTCGGCCGGGCCAGCAACGCGGTCACGGTGGAGGTCCGGCGCATGGGCGGCGGCTTCGGCGGCAAGGAGACGCAGGCGGCCCTGTTCGCGGCCATCGCCGCACTTTTGGCCAATCGCACGGGACGAACGGTGAAGCTGCGCCTCGACCGCGACGACGACATGGTGATCACCGGCAAGCGCCATGATTTCCTGGCCGAGTACGATGTCGGCTTCGGCGGCGACGGCCGCATCGCCGGCATCGAGCTGATGCTGGCGGCGCGCTGCGGCATGTCGGTCGACCTCTCGGAATCGATCAACGACCGGGCGCTGTTCCACGCCGACAACGCCTATTACCTCGCCAACGCCACGATCACCTCGCACCGCTGCAAGACCAATACGGTCTCGAACACCGCGTTTCGCGGCTTCGGCGGGCCGCAGGGCATGCTGGCGATCGAAACCGTGATCGACGATATCGCCCGGCATCTGGGCAAGGACCCGCTGGAGGTGCGCAAGATCAACCTCTATGGCGGACGCGGGCGCAACGTCACGCCCTATCACATGACGGTCGAGGACAACGTCGCCCCGGAAATCATCGCCCGGCTGGAAAAGTCCTCGGACTACCGCGCCCGGCGGCGGGCGGTCGATTCGTTCAATGCCGCCAGCCCGGTGCTGAAGAAGGGGCTGGCGCTGACGCCGGTGAAGTTCGGCATCGCCTTCACCACCATGTTTTTGAACCAGGCCGGCGCGTTGATCCACGTTTACAAGGACGGCAGCGTGCATCTGAACCATGGCGGCACGGAGATGGGCCAGGGCCTCTATACCAAGGTCGCGCAGATCGTCGCCGAGGAATTCCAGATCGATGTCGGCCGCATCAAGATCACCGCGACGACCACGGGCAAGGTGCCGAACACCTCGCCCACCGCGGCGTCCTCGGGCACCGATCTCAACGGCGCGGCGGCGCAGGCGGCGGCGCGGACGATCAAGCAAGGTCTGGCCGCGTTCGCCGCCGAGCATTTCGGCGTGGCCGCCAGGGACATCCGCTTCGCCAACAACCGGGTGCGGGCCGGCCGCAAAAGCCTGTCCTTCGACGAATTGGTGGCGCGGGCCTATCTCGCCAGGGTGCCGCTTTCCTCGACGGGGTTCTACCGCACGCCCAAGATTTACTATGACCGCAAAACGGGACGCGGCCGGCCGTTCCTGTATTTCGCCTATGGCGCGGCGGTATCGGAGGTAATTATCGACACGCTCACCGGGGAGAACAGGCTGCTGCGCGCGGATATTCTGCACGATGCCGGACGGTCGCTCAATCCGGCCATCGACATCGGCCAGGTCGAGGGCGGCTTCGTCCAGGGCATGGGCTGGCTGACCATGGAGGAGCTGGTCTGGAGCCGCGACGGCCGGCTCACGACCCACGCGCCGTCGACCTACAAAATCCCCGTGGCCAGCGACGTACCGGCCGATTTCCGCGTCGAACTCCTGGCTACCGGGCAAAACCGCGAAGAGGTCGTGCACCGCTCGAAGGCGGTGGGTGAGCCGCCGCTGATGCTGGCGATCAGCGTTTTCCAGGCGCTGCGCGAGGCGGTCGCCGCGGCGGGCGACCGTAAGGCGAGCCCGCGCCTCGACGCCCCGGCGACGCCCGAGAAAATCCTGCTGGCGGTCGAGGAACTGCGCGCGCGGCTCGGCGTATCCCCGCTGACCGGGATCCCTTTCAAGGAAGCAGCGGAATGAGCGACTGGATCGACGGGCTCAAGGACATTCGCGCGGCTGGCGGCCAGGGCGTGCTGGTCACGGTGCTCGACGCCAAGGGCTCGACGCCCAGGGATTCGGGCACCAAGATGCTGGTTGGCGCCGAGGCGATCTTCGGCAC
>CBDVDY010000266.1:0-4339 GCA_965372875.1 uncultured Alphaproteobacteria bacterium
CTGGCGGCGGAAAGGGCCAAGGCGGCGGGGCGCAGCCCGTCCAGCGTCAAGGTCGCCATGGCGTTCGAAAACGACTCCTTTTCCCAGGACGTGCGGGCCGGCGTGATAGACGACCTCACGAAATACGGCATGAAGATCGTCATCGACGACAAGCTGCCGCCCGAGCTCAACGACATGACCGCGACGCTCAGGAAGGCCAAGTTGCTGAAGCCCGACCTGCTGGTCGTCTCGGGCCATTCCAAGGGCGCGGCGCTGGTCATCCGCCAGCTCGCGGCGATGAAGGTGAACGTGCCGATGCTGGCGATGACGCACTGCGATTCGGCGCAGGTCATCAAGAAATACGGCAAGTCGGCGGAGTTCGCCCTGTGCGCCGCGCAATGGGCGCCGACGCTTTCCTACAAGGACGCTATCTTCGGCAGCGCCGGCGATTTTGCCAAGACGTTCGAAAAGGAATACGGCTACGCGCCGCCCTATCAGGCCGCGGAATCGGCCGCGGCGGTGCTGGTCTACGCCGACGCCTTCAAGCGCGCCGGCGGTTTCGGCTCCGAGGCGGTGCGCGCCGCGATTTCGGCGACGAATATCCAGACCTTTTACGGCAACGTGAAGTTCGACGCCACCGGCAAGAACACCGCCAAGCCGATGGTGCTGTATCAGGTGCAGGACGGCCAGTACAAGGTCGTGGCGCCGACCAAGTGGGCGTCCTCGTCGCTGCGCCATCCGACGCCGGCCTGGTCCAAGCGCTAGGCGGCAAAGACATCGAACCGGCGGCTTCGCGCCTATCCTCGAGGCGCGGAGCCGCGGCTCGCCCGCCCGGACAAGTACGAATTTATGCTCGATAACCTGGTTCTGCTGCTCGAGAATCCGGTCGCCCTGCTGGATTTGCTGCTGAACGGCCTGTTGATCGGCGCCATTTTCGCGCTGATCGCCTACGGCATGGCCCTGGTCTGGGGCGTCATGAACATCATCAACATCGCCCAGGGCGAGTTCGTCATCCTGGGCGGGTTCGTGGCCTTCTATTTCGGCGAATGGGGGATCAGCCCGCTCTTGGCCGTGCCGGCGGCGGCGGCGGCGCTGTATCTGCTGGGCTGGGCGCTTTACCGTCTGGTCATCTTTCGCATTGTCGACCGGGATCTCTTCATCTCGATCCTGGCGACCTTCGGTATCAGCATTTTCCTCCAGCAATTTATGAACGAGGCGCTGAGCGCCGACGTCGAGATCGCGCGGCACAGCCTCGGCTCCTGGGAGCTGCTCGACGGCGGCGTCACCATCGAGCAGGTGCGTCTCCTGGGGTTCCTGTTGGCGCTGGCGATCGGTCTCGTGCTCGTCGTCTACATGAGGAAATCGCGCGCCGGCCAGGCGATCCGGGCGACGGCGCAGAATCCGCGCGCCGCCCGCGTCATGGGCATCGACACCGACCGCGTCTACGCGCGTACGTTCGCGCTCAACGCGGCGATCTGCGGTTCGGCCGGCGCGCTGGTGGCCATGATCTGGGCGGTGCAGGCCTATGGCGGGCTGGTCTATACGGTGCGCGCCTTCATGGTGGTGATCGCCGCCGGACTCGGCAATCTGGTGGGCGTGATCGCCGTCGGCCTGGGCCTGGGCGCGGCCGAGAACGTCGCCGGCTGGGTCTTTGGCCTGGAGTTCCAGATCGCCTTCGTCTTCGGGCTGCTGATCGTGATCCTGATGGTCCGCCGCATTCGCCTGGCCAGGGAGCGGAGAGTCCTGTCGTGAAGGGCGAGGGGCCGGGCCTGGGACCGTTCAGCCGCGGGGCGCTCCTGATCCTGCTGGCGATCGGCGTGCTCGGCGCCCTGGCGCCCTTCGCCCTGCCGGCGCTGATCAAGCAGCTGATCGTGTTCTGGGTGATGGTGATCGTGGCCTACACCTGGGACACCATGGGCGGCCAGATGGGCTACAACAGCTTCGGCAACGTGATCTTTTTCGGCGTCGGCATGTACGCCTCGGCGATCATCCAGATAGCACCCCACACCGACATCGCGGCCTATACCGCGGCCGGCGGCGAGGGCGAAGCGCTGGTGCTCAGCGCCGGCCAGTACTACCGGGGCCTCGCCGTCGGCATGGCCGCCGCCGGTCTCGCGGGGCTGGCGCTCGCCGCCATCGTCGGCTCGGGCATCCTCGGCCTGCGCGGCCACTATTTCGCCATTGGCACGCTGGCGCTCGGCATTTTCGCGGCCGAAATGGCGAGCAGCTGGGACCTGGTGGGCGGCGCCTCGGGCATCACCATGCCGGGCTTTCCCGGCAGCGACCGCGAGCAGTCGCTGATATTCTACTATCTCTGCTTCGCGCTGGCGGCGGTGACGTTCCTGGCCTTGCAGTGGCTCTATTCGACCCGCTTCGGGCTCGCCATCAACGCCATCCGCGACGACGAGGACAAGGCCGAGGCGATGGGCATCGCCACCGCGCGCTACAAGATTCTGGCCTGGTCGATCAGCGGCTTCTTCCTCGGCATCTGCGGCGCGCTCTACGGCAATATCCTGATCCACGTCGACCCGCGCGACATTGCCTTCGATGGGGCGGGGCTCGGCGTCTGGATGGTGCTGATGGTGGTGCTCGGCGGCAAGGGCAGCTTGTGGGGGCCGCTCATCGGCGCGGTGCTGTTCCATCTGACCAAGGAGCTGTTCTGGTCCTACCTTTTGGGCCTGCAATACATCGCGCTCGGCGTGCTGGTGGTGGTCATCGTCGTGTTCTTCCCCGAAGGCATCGTCGGCTGGTTCCGCGGCCGCTTCCCGCACTGGTTCGGCGAGCGGGTGGAGCCCGCGCCATGAGCGCCATGCTGCGAGTCACCGACTGCTCCAAGCGCTTCGGCGGCGTGATCGCCAATAACGGCATTTCCATCGAGGTGCGGCCCGGCGAGATCGTCGGGTTGATCGGCCCGAACGGCTCGGGCAAGACCACTTTGTTCAACTCGATCGTCGGCTATCATCCGGTCGACGAAGGCTCGATCGCCTTCGAGGGGCGCGAGATATCGAAACTCCGCGTCGCCAAGATCGCCCGGCTCGGCCTGTTGCGCACGTTCCAGCAGACGCGCATCTACGGCAAGATGACCGGCATGGAGAACATGGCCATCAGCGTGCCGCAGCGGGCCGACGGGATGCGCGCCATGGTCTCGCATTTTCCGCCCGAAGTGGCCGAGAAATCCGAGGCGCTGCTGGAATTCGTCGGCCTCTATTCCAAGCGCCATCTGCGCGGCGGCGACTTGTCGTTCGGGCAGCAGAAGCTCCTGGAATTCGCCATGGCGCTGATGAACGGGCCCAAGATGCTGCTGCTCGACGAGCCGACGGCGGGCATCAACCCGACCCTGATCAACGGCCTGATCGACCGGCTCAAGCGCGCCAACGCCGATCTCGGCATTACGCTTTTGGTGATCGAGCACAACATGCGGGTGATCATGAACCTGGCCGAGCGCATCTATTGCCTGGCCCACGGCGAGCTGCTGGCGGAGGGTCCGCCCGAGGCGATCCGCGACGATAGGCGCGTGATCGACGCCTATCTCGGGGCCGGTTGATGGCGGGCGGCGAGAAAGCAGGTGGCGGCACGGGCGGCTATGGGCTCGGCGGCGTCGATACGGTGATCTCGGTCGACGACGTGGCGCGCGAGGCGGCCAAGCTGGCGGCCGAGGGGCCGAGCCCGGCGGACCTCGACGCGCTCGCCGGCGGGGCGCCGCTTTTGACCATCGACGGGCTCGACGCCGGCTATGGCCGCATGGAAATCCTGCACGACTTTCATCTGCGGGTGGGCGCCGGCCAGGCGCTTTGCCTGATCGGCCCGAACGGCGCCGGCAAGTCGACGGTGCTGCACTCGATCTACGGCTTCACCAACATCTTCGCCGGCGCCATCCGCGCCCGGGGAAAGGACGTCACGGCGCTGAGCGCCAACGACAAGCTGAGCCGCGCCGGCATCGCCTATATCCTGCAGGACAACTCGGTCTTTGCCGACATGACGGTCGAGGAAAACCTCTGGATGGGCGGCTATTTGATGGAAAGGCCCGCCGAGGCGCGCGAGGCGGCCGAGCGTGTGTTCGGCAAGTACCCGAGCCTGGCCAAGCGGCGCGGCCAGCCGGCGCGCGTGCTCTCCGGCGGCGAACGCCGCATGCTGGAGATTTCCCGCGCCCTGGTGATGGATCCGGCCATTCTGCTCGTGGACGAACCGTCGATCGGGCTCGAGCCGCGCTACATCGACCAGGTGTTCGAAATCCTCGACGATCTGCGGCGGGCCGAGGACAAGACCATCATCATGGTCGAGCAGAACGCCAAGAAGGGGCTGGAGTTCGCCGACATCGGCTACGTCCTGGTCTCCGGCCAACTCGCCAAGGCCGGCCGAG
>CBDVDY010000267.1:0-4319 GCA_965372875.1 uncultured Alphaproteobacteria bacterium
ACCGGCATGAAAATCCTGTTCATAACCGCGACGCGGATCGGCGACGCGGTGCTGTCTTCGGGCGTGCTGGCGCATCTGATCGAACGCCATCCCGAGGCCAGGATCACCATCGTCTGCGGGCCCGAGGCGGCGCCGCTGTTTACCGAGGTGCCCAACTGCCAGCACCTCGTACGTCTCCGCAAGCGACGGTTCGCGCTGCACTGGGCGAAGCTGTGGCTCGCCTGCGTTGTCGAGTCCTGGGACTTGGTGGTGGATCTGCGGCGCACCGCCCTCTCATGGGTCCTGTTGTGCAGGCGGCGTTTGATTCCCAGCCGCAACATACCGGGCGTGCACCGGGTGCGGCATCTGGCCGACGCGTTCGCCCTCGAGCCGCCGCCGCCGCCGCGCGTCTGGACGTCGCCGGAGCAACGGGAAGCGGCCGCGCGGCTGGTCCCCGGGGGCCAGCCGGTCCTCGCCATCGCGCCCACCGCCAACTGGCCGGGCAAGGTGTGGCCAGTGGAAGGGTTCGTCGAATTGATCCGCTGCTTGACCGGGGATGACGGTATTCTGCCGGACGCGCGGGTCGCGATCTTCTCCGCCCCGGCGGAACGCGAAGCGGCGCTCGAGGTGCTGCAAGCCATGCCGAGCGGCCGGGCCATCGATCTGGCCGGCGGATTCGATCTCTTGACGGCCTATGCCTGCCTCGAACGCTGCGCCTGCTTCGTCGGCAACGATTCGGCGCTGATGCATCTGGCCGCCGCCTCCGGCATCCCCACGCTGGGGCTGTTCGGCCCCTCAAAGCCCGAGCACTACGCACCCTGGGGTCCGCGCACCGCTTACGTGCGGACGGGCAAGGACTATGATGAGCTGGTGGGCGGCCCGGGCTACGATCACCGCACGACGGGAACGCTGATGGAGAGCCTTTTGGTCGACGACGTCGTGGATTCCGCGCGGGAGCTCTGGCGCGCGACGGGAGGCGGCGCGTGAGTCAGCCCCGCCTTTCGGCATTGGTCGTCGCGCACAACGAGGAAGCGCAGCTCGCCGATTGCCTCGAAACCCTCGCCTTCGCCGACGAAATTGTCGTCGTGCTGGACAAATGCAGCGACGGCTCGAAGGCGATCGCCCGGCGCCATACCGACCGGCTGGTCGAGGGCGCCTGGGAGATCGAAGGGCCGCGGCGCCACGCCGGCATCGACGCCTGCTCCGGCGACTGGATCCTCGAAGTCGACGCCGACGAGCGGGTAAGCACGGAACTTGCCGCCGAAATCCGCGCCGTGCTGCCGGACGCGGTACCAGGCTATTTCCTGGTGCCCTACGACAACTATGTCGGCGCGCGCTTGGTAAAGTACGGCTGGGGCGCGTCCTGGGGCGTGAGCTCGACGGCGCGGCTGTTCTCCCAGGGCGCCAAGCGCTGGGGCGCCCAGCGCATCCATCCGGCGGTCGAGCTTACGGGCGCGCGGCGCCGGCTCTCGTCGGCGATGACGCACTACGTCGACCGTGACATCGGCGACATGATCCGCCGGCTCGACCGCTATAGCGCGGCCCGGGCGCGGGACCTGCGCGAATCGGGCGGCGGCGGATCGTTCGCCCGCAACCTGCGGCGGCTGTTCACGCGATTCTTCAAGTGCTACGTGACCCGCAAGGGCTACCGCGAAGGCTATTACGGCTTCCTGATCGCGCTCTTCGCCGGCCTCTACCCCATGCTTTCGTTCCTGCGCGCCCGGCTCGAGGACGGGGGCGGGGACAAATCGTGATGAAATATCCGACGATGCGATTGGGCCGGCGCTGAAGGGCGGTCGCGATCAGTCGGCGCAGATCGAGCCGAGGGCGCGCCATTCGACATCCGTCATCGCCGCTTGGCCATCGCGGGCGCCGGCGCGGTCGGCCGCGGCGCGCGGGCCGGTCGGGGGATGGCTCGAAAGGAACTCCAGCGAGTCGGGCAAACCGGATTTCGGTTTCGGCAGGCGATCGATCAACTCCGCGAGGCCGCCGCTCCGCAGGCCGGCGCCGTGCAAAATCGATCGGCCAATCGTATCGGCCGCCGCTTCCGCATTCCGGCTGAATGACAGTTTCAGCATCAACGTTCCAGCACCGGCGGCCACGTCGGTCAGCCCCGTTCCGCCGGTCACAATTTCGAGGAGGAAGCCGTAGCCCATATCGCGGACCATCGCCTGGGTGACGTGGCGTTCGACGACGTGCGCCATCTCGTGCGCCAGCACGCCGGCGACCTCGTCGGGAGAATCGGCAAACTCGATCAGTCCGCTCAGCATGGCGATACGGCCGCCGGGCAAGGCCAGCGCGTTGATATGCTCCGACTTCACCACCACGACTTTGAAACGATACCGCGTGTCGAGCCCGGCGGCGAGCCGCGCCGTCAGTCGCTCCAACGCCGCGCGGCCAGCCCGCGCATCGCAAAAGCCGGCTTCGCCGTCGGCCTCGCCGGTGAACAAGAACACGATCTGACCCAGCACCCGATCGCCGAGTGATTCCTCCCAGCCGATCGGGATGGCGGAGGCGACAATTGCGGCAAAACGCGAGACGCCGAAGACGGCGACCACGAAGAATACGCCAACTCCGGCGACCCACATGGCCGCGCGTCGCCGGAAACCGCGGCGTCTGACGCCGCCGCGGAGGTGCGGGGCGGCGTCCAGCAGCGCCTCGCGGAACCCGGCCTCGGCGACCGTCAGGCGTTCGTCGCCGTCGTCTCCGCGCTTGAGCCTGACGGGTGGATCGGCGCTCGCATCGTCGACCAGCGCCAGGTCGGCGAGCGGCCAGCTCGCCAATTCGCGATCTACCTCGTCACGGATGGTCAGCGCGTCCGCGTCGAGCCGGACCTGCGCCCGGCGGGTGGCGGCGGATCGACCATCGGCGAACCGGGCGGCCCACCAGCGCATGCTCAGATGCCGCCGGTATCCAACATTTCGGCCAATCCCTCGCCGCGGCTCGGAGCCGCGAGCGAGCTCTGCAGAATTTCCTCGAAATCCTGTTTGCCCTCGACGCCGAGGGTCCGGCACAGGAGGCGGGCAAGACGTTGCACCACCAACACGTAGCGCAGGATAGGCGAGACGACGACGATCAGACCGATCAGAAGAAACGGCGCCAACCTATTCCCCTGCTCCGTATCCTCGGTCAGCACGGCTACCCCGCCGGCCACCATGACCAGGCCAACGAACATCGCCAACATCGCGGCCCAATAAGGCAGATAGATCCAGGCGACGTGCCCCGCCGAGAGCGAGGAGTTAAAGCTGAGATCTTCGTATTTGGTCCGGTCGGCGAAATATCGGAATTCGCCGGTCCGGTAGGCGACGTACGCATACGCGCCCATCAGCAACAACACCAGGATCGCCACCGGTGTCCAGTCCGGAACGGTTATCCGTGACATGTCGAACCGCTCCGGCGGGCCGCCGTCGTCCGCGCTCTGGGCCATCATCTGGGGGAAGGCAATGAACATGAGATAGCCCGCCAGCGAGAGGCCGGCCGCGAGCGGTGTCCAGGCGAGCAGCCAGCGCCGAATAAGCGGGCCGACTCGCCCGTCGAATCGGAACCGGCGATCGCCGAACCTAGTATGGGACATGCGCCACGCATACAGCTTGACTCGCGCCAACGGATAGGCGAGCCCAAAACTCACCAGGGTCAGCAAACCATAGCCGAGCGCGGCGAATCCGTACCTGACCGAGGACCCGTCCTGACCGGCGCGCACGCCGCGCCATCGGGTGCGGCTCAGCCGGTAGCGCCGGGCCCGGTAGCGGGCCAGCGGCAACAGGAAGAAGATCAACGCGGCGTAGACCAGATCGATTCCCGCGCTCAGATAATCGTTTTCCTCGGTCGGCACCAGATCCAGGAGGCTCCGGGCGCCGGCAAGCACCGCGAAGACACCGAGGACTATGAGGAAGCCGATAAAAAGCTCTTTGCCGCGTCCGGTATATTCGAGCCGCTCTCCGGCGAAATTCGTGTTGCGCCAGAGAAAGGCGCGGATGCGGGTCCGCGCCCAAAACCGGTAGATGCCCAGCGTCACCAGGGTCAGGAGGGTGGTGCGCAATACCAACCCGGCGAACGCGCCCGCCGCCCCGCCGTAGGACAACTCGATGCGCGGCGGGTCGGCGGCGTTGGATGGCTTGGCGGGTGGCGCGCTCGGGGGTACGTCCATGGCGATCCGTTGCCGATGGCGACTGGCGAGACCGCACGTTACTCCGGCAACCAAACCGCGATCAAGCGCAAACGGCGATCAAGACGGCTGCGCCGCGCCCGAGGCGAGTGGGGCCCCTGGCCGCGGCAGGCGATCAAGACGCGCCCTGGCCGGGCTCGGTGGCGTTCACCAGGCAGGCCATGTTGCCGTAGGG
>CBDVDY010000268.1:0-4318 GCA_965372875.1 uncultured Alphaproteobacteria bacterium
GCCGGCCAGACCGTCAAGCTGATGAACAACATGGTGCTGTTCCAGACCGTGGTGGCGCTGGCCGAGGCGCTGGCCGTCGGCCGCCGTGCCGGAATCGACCCGGCGACCTTGTTCGACACATTGGCCAAGGGCTCGGCGGACAGCTTCGCGCTGCGCAACCACGGCATGAAGGCAATGCTGCCGGGTAGATTTCCGGACAACGCATTTTCCACCGCCTACGCGCTCAAGGACCTCTCCTACGCGCTGGAAATGGCGGAAGAGGCCGGCGTGGATGTCGCCGGCGCCCGCCTGGCCCGGGATATCCTCAAGCGCTCCGCGGCGGCCGGCAACGAAGACGCTTATTTCCCCGCGCTCGCCCGGGTGCTGGATCAAACCGATAAATAGATCGCCCGATCCCGCGCGCGCCGTTTCAAATCGCGGCCGGAGTTGCTATGCATAACCGCGATGCAATGGGGCCGGAGACCGGCCCGGGAGATGAGGATCGCCGCTAGCATGGATTTCCAACTGAGCCCGGAGCAACAGGCGTTCCAAGACACGGTGGCGCGTTTTGCCGCGCGCGAACTGGCCGACGGCGCGCTCGCCCGCGCCCGTTCCGAGGACTATCCCTGGGACGTGGCGCGCAAGATGGCCGAGGCCGGGCTCATGGGCATCGCCATGCAAGAGGCCGACGGCGGCCAGGGCGGAACGCTGATGGACGCGGTGCTCGCCGCCGAGCAGATCACACTGGTCTGCCCGCGCAGCGCCGATGTGTTGCAGGCCGGGAATTTCGGCCCGATCCGCACCTTTGCCGAATACGCGAGCGAGGAACAAAAGGCGCGCTATCTGGGCAAGCTCCTGTCCGGCGAATGGGTGATCTCGATCGGCATGACCGAGCCCGAGGCCGGCTCGGCGCTGACCGACCTCAAGACCACGGCAACGCAAGACGGCGACGGCTTCCGCGTCGACGGCACCAAGGTTTTCACCACGCACAGCCCCTACGCTCAACTGTTCCTCGTATATTTGAGATTCGGACCGGGTGTCGGCGGCATCGGCTCGGTGCTGATCGAACGCGAGACGCCGGGTCTCACCTTCGGCCGGCCCTCGCGATTCCTCAGCGGCGAGGTTTGGCGGCAGCTCTATTTGCAGGATTGCCACGTCGGCCCGGAAAACGTATTGCTGCCCGCCGGCGGCTTCCAGCGCCAGATGCAGGGCTTCAACGCCGAGCGAATCGGCAACAGCACGCGGTCGCTTTCGGTCGGCCGCCTGGCTTTCAACATCGCCCGCGAGCACGCCAAGACCCGCATCCAGTTCGGCCGGCCGCTGGCCGAGTTCCAGGGCCTGCAATGGAAGTTCGCCGACATGGCGATGCAGCTCGAAGCGGCCCAACTCCTGCTTTATCGAGCCGCCGTCAACGCGGATCGTGGTTTTCCGTCGGTCTATGAGACGTCGCTCGCCAAGGCCTACTGCAACAAGGCCGGGTTCGAGGCCGCCAACGAATCGCTTCAGATCATGGGCGGCATGGGCTACAGCGAGGAAACCCTGGTCGATTACTGCATGCGGCGCGCGCGCGGCTGGATGATCGCCGGGGGTTCGATCGAGGTGATGAAAACCCGCATCGCCGAGGGCATATTCGAGCGTCGCTTTTCCCAGCGCCCACCGAAATGAGCCGCGCGCCGGCGGAGCGGCGGACGCAGCGGGCATCCTTTATCGAAGCGCTCACCGCACCCCGCGCGGTAGCCCTGATCGGCGCCTCGGACGACGCGCGTAAAACCTCGGCGCGGCCAATGGGTTTCCTGCAACAGCACGGCTTTCGGGGCGCGGTCTATCCGGTCAATCCCAACCGGGCGAGCGTGCTGGGCGCGGACGCCTACCCCGACCTTGCCTCCCTGCCCCGCGATCACGCCCCGATCGATCATGCGTTCGTGCTGGTGCCGACCGACGCCGTGTTCGACGCGGTCGAGGCGTGCGGCGCGGCGGGGGTGCCGGTGGTCTCGATCCTGGCCGACGGTTTCGCCGAGGCCGGCGATGAAGGCGCGGCGCGGCAGGCACGGCTGATGGAAATCGCGCGCGCCCACGATATCCGTATCCTGGGGCCGAACAGTGTCGGCGTGGTCAATACCGGGATTTCCCTGGCACTGACCGCCAACGCGGCGTTTGCCACAGAACAAATACCCGCGGGCCGCCTCGCCGTCCTCTCGCACAGCGGTAATATACTCGGCACGCTCCTGACGCGGGGGGCCGTGCGCGGGGCCGGCTTTTCCAAAATGATCTCGGTCGGCAACGAGGCCGATCTGAGTATCGGCGAGATCGGCGCGGCGCTGGCCGACGATCCGGAGACCGACGCCTTCCTGCTTTTCCTCGAATCGATCCGGCGCGCCGACGCCTTGGCCGATTTCGCCGCGCGGGCCGGCCGGGCCGGCAAGCCAATCATCGCCTATCTGATCGGCCGTTCCGAAGCCGGCCGCGACGTCGCCCTCTCGCACACCGGGGCGATGGTGGGCGGCGACGAAGCGGCGGACGCCTTTTTCCGCCATCACGGCATCGTGCGGGTCGATCAATTCGAGACGCTGATCGAACTGCCGCCGTTGCTGGCCGGCCGACGGCCGGCCGCGAAATCCAGCGGCGGCGTCTCCGTGGTCGCCACCAACGGCGGCGGCGCCGGCATGGTGGCCGACCGCCTGGGCGGGCTGGGGATCGACGTGTTAGGCCCCGGCCCCGAGACGATCGAGCGGCTGGCCGCGCGCGGCGTCCAGGTCCGGCCGGGCCGGGTTATCGATTTGACCCTCGTCGGCACGCGCTACGACGGCGTGCGCGAGGCGCTCGGCGCCGCGTCGGAGATAGAAGGGACAAAGGTGGTGGTCGCGGTGATCGGCTCGTCGGCCGAGTTCGAGCCGGAGCGGGCAATCAAGCCGATCATCGATTTCGCCCACGACGCGGGGCCGCGCGCGAAGCCGGTCGCCGTCTTCATCATGCCGCGTGCCGAAGCCAGCCACCGCTTGTTGCGCGCCGCCGGAATCGCCTCGTTCCGCACGCCGGAATCCTGCGCCGACGCGATCCGCGCCTTTCTCGACCGGCGCGCGCCGCGCCCGGCACCGCGTTTCGACGGCAATTTGGAGGCGGCCGAAGACGTGCTGCGCAAAGCGAACGACGACTCGCTCGACGAAGCCGAGGCGGCAAACCTGTTCGCGGCGCTGGGCATCGAGACAGCGCCCCATGCCATAATCGCCGCCGGCGACCCGCCGCCCGCCACCCTGCCCTTCGGCTTTCCCGTGGCGGTCAAAATCCTGTCGGCCGATCTGGCGCACAAGACCGAGGCCGGCGGCGTCGCCCTCGGCATCGCCGACGAACCGGCGCTGGCGGCGGCGCGGCTGGCGGTCGCCGGCGCGGCAAGGGATGGTGCCGTGGAGCGTGTTCTGGTGCAGCGCATGGAATCGGGGCTGGCCGAGGTGCTGTTGGGCTATCGCCGCGATTCGCAGGCCGGGCCGCTGGTGACGCTTGGCATGGGCGGTACGCTGGCCGAGATCTATCGCGATTTCAGCGTGCGCCTGGCGCCGGTCGACGAAGCCACCGCCCACGACATGATCGAAGAGGTCGCCGGCCTGGCGATCGTCCGCGGCTACCGCAACCTGCCCGAAGGCGACCTCGCCGCGCTGGCCGGCGCCGTGGCGGCGCTCTCGCGCCTCGCCCTCCTCCGCGCCCGCAGCGTGGTCGAGGCCGAGATCAACCCGCTCATCGTCCGCCGGTCGGGTTTGGGCGTGGTCGCGGTCGATGCGCTGGCGCGGCTCGCGCCAAACTATTAGGCCCGCTTTAACGGGGCCGGCATAATATTTTGTTCGCCGCCCTCGGCCGTCAAGAAAGTCTGGTACCGGCTGGAGCGCTTTGATATAAGGCGCTCGATTTCCGCTGGCGCGCGGCCGGGAGCGAGCGCATATACGAAACACACCACTGATCCGGCGTAGCTCAGTTGGTAGAGCAAGCGGCTGTTAACCGCTAGGTCGTAAGTTCGAGTCTTACCGCCGGAGCCAATTCGTAGCGGGGGGCGTGCCAGCATGGCGCGCCCCCCGGACCTTTTCGGCCGACCGTTTTTAGGCAGCCGCGCCGCCCATCGGCGATGTTTAACATCCGCAATCATCACAAGGTTTTGATGAGCCTCCGCTTGCCGTGCGCTACGCATCCCGGCAAGAATTCGTCCGATACGGCGCGTGCCGCGATAGCGACGCATCGCCGTGCAGGAGGTTCACCAAGGCGTATTCGGGGGGAGACAAGACAACAAGGTTGCGCCAACCGAGCGCCAACAAACCCTGACATAAGGAGGCCCTAATAATGGCACACAGGGGAA
>CBDVDY010000269.1:0-4251 GCA_965372875.1 uncultured Alphaproteobacteria bacterium
GCGGAGCCGAGGATCGCGCGGCTGCTGCGCGCGCCGGCCGGGCGCGGCCGGCCACTCGCGGCCGGCGCGCGCGCGGCCCGGGGCGGGTGGATTTTGTTCCTGCACGCCGATACCGTGCTGACGCCGGGCTGGGCGGCGGAGGTGCTACGCTTCACCGAGGACGGGTCCAACCGCGAGCGGGCCGCCGCGTTCCGCTTCGCCCTCGACGACGGCCGGCCCTCGGCGCGGCGGATCGAGCGCCTGGTCGCCTGGCGCTGCCGCAATCTGGGACTGCCCTACGGCGACCAGGGGCTGCTGATCGGCCGCGCGTTCTATGAATCGCTGGGCGGCTTTCGGCCGATCCCGCTGATGGAGGACGTCGATTTGATCCGCCGCATCGGCCGGCGGCGGCTGGTCATGCTCGAGCCGGCGGCGGTGACCTCGGCGGGGCGGTTCCGCCGGGGCGGCTACTGGTTGCGGCCGCTCAGGAACCTGATCTGCGTCGGCCTGTTCTTCCTCGGCGTGCCGCCGCGGCTGATCGCGCGGATCTACGGATGAGGTTCGAGCAACATCTGGTGGTGTTCGCGCGGGCGCCGCGCCTGGGCGCGGTCAAGCGGCGGCTGGCGGCGGATATCGGCGACGTCGCCGCCTGGCGGTTCTACCGGCGGACCCTGGCGCACGTGCTGCGCCGGGTGGCGCCCGACCCGCGCTGGCGAAGCTGGCTGGCGGTGACGCCGGACCGCTTCGCCAGC
Organism: uncultured Alphaproteobacteria bacterium; assembly: GCA_965372875.1. Taxonomy (GTDB): domain Bacteria; phylum Pseudomonadota; class Alphaproteobacteria; order CBDVDY01; family CBDVDY01; genus CBDVDY01. The sequence continues at coordinate 732 of CBDVDY010000269.1, forward strand.
GCCGCCGGAATTTGGCGCCTCGCGGGGCCCAGGCCGCCACGCCTGATTCCGCAGGGCGCGGGCGACCTCGGCCAGCGCATGGCCCGGCCCCTGGCCGACCTGCCGCCGGGGCCGGTGGTGATCGTCGGCTGCGATATCCCGGACCTCGATCGCGCGCACATCGCCCGCGCCTTCGCCGCGCTGGGCCGCCACGACGCGGTGTTCGGCCCGGCCGAGGACGGCGGCTACTGGCTGGTGGGCGCGCGCCGCCGCCCGCGCGTCCCGGACCTGTTCGGCGGCGTGCGCTGGTCGAGCCCGCGGGCGCTGGCCGATACGCGCGCCAATTTGGCGCCGGGCCAAAGCGCCGTGCTGATCGACCTGCTGCGGGATATCGACGACGGCGCCGCCTACCGGGCGTGGCGACGAAAATCCTTTAAGCGTCCAGGTGCTCCTGCAGACGCGGCATGAGCTCGACCAGATTGCAGGGCATCGTGCGGCTGTCGAGCTGCCATTTCAGGATCTCGTCCCAGCCGTCGCGGCAGGCGCCGGGCGAGCCGGGCAGGGCGAACAGGTAGGTGCCGCCGGCGACGCCGCCGGTGGCGCGCGACTGCATGGTCGAGGTGCTGATCTTGCCGTAGCTGATCATGCGGAACAGCTCGCCGAAGCCCGCGATCTCCTTCTCGTAAACCGCTTCGAAGGCCTCGGGCGTGACGTCGCGGCCGGTCAGCCCCGTACCGCCGGTCGAGATCACCGCGTCGATCTTGGAATCGGCGATCCAGGTCCGAAGCTGGGCGATAATGGCGTTGGTATCGTCGCGCACGATCTTGCGGTCGACGACCTTGTGGCCGGCTTCGGTGATCCGCTCCACCAGCGTCCGGCCGGACTTGTCGTCGGCCTCGACCCGACTGTCGGAGACGGTCAGGACCGCGATATTGACCGGAAGGAAAGGCCGGCTGTCGTCAGTTCGTGCCATTGATCGTCAATGCCGCCACCCCATCGTCCAGGGCTTTGTAGACCGGCCATTCGCCGGCGGCAATAGCGTCGAGCGACGGCGTCGGCTGGCCCAGCCGCTGGCGGTAGATCCACAGGTTGGTGAATACCCGTTCGATGTAGTTGCGCGTCTCGCGCGAGGGCAGGAGTTCGATGAACAGCAACGGATCGTCCCGGTGGTCGATCGAGCGCCGCCATTTGGCCAAATTGCCGGGGCCGGCGTTGTAGGCGGCGGCGGCAAGGAACATGTTGCCCTGGATATCCTCGTTCTCCAGCAGGTATTTCAGGTATTTCTGCCCCAGGGAGATATTGAGCTCGGGATTGTACAGCCGGTTGCGCTTGCGCCGGTGCAGCGAGCGGTTGCGGCCGATGAAGCTCGCCGTGCGCGGCATCAGCTGCATCAGCCCGCGCGCGCCGCTGCGGCTCTTGGCCCGGCTGTTGAACTGCGATTCCTGCCGGATCACCGCGAACACCAGGGCCCGGTCGACGATAAATCCCTCGTCCGGCCGCCATTCGGGCAGCGGGTAAAGCGCGCCGTCGAGGCTGCGCCCGTGGCTGTGCGAAAGCCGCTTGCCGACGCGCAGCGACAGGCGCGGCAGGTCGGCGGCGTCGGCCAGCGCCAAGAGCGCTTCGCCCAACCCGTCGTCGTCGTCGTGGCGGATGCGCGCGAACTCGCGCTCGGCCATTGCCCGCCGCCCGATCTGCAGCAGCGCCAGCGCTCTGCCGGCCGGCGGCGAGGCCACGAGCCGGGCGAGCCCCGCGTCGGTGGTCGCGGGCAGGGTCCAGTCAAGCTGGGAATCGAGGCCCAGCGACTGGGTCGCCAGCATGCCGTAAAACGTGCGCGGATACTGGGACGCCACTTCGAGCATCTGGTTGACGCGTTCGGGCTGGCGGCCGACGAGATAGGCGCGCGCGGCCCAGTAAGCGCCGGCCGAAGTCGTCCAGCCCGAGATACCCTCCGCCTGAGCCAGGGTCTCGAAATGCCGGCCGGCCTCGCCGTACCGGCCCAGCCGCCAGGCCGCCAGACCCCCGGTCCAGTTGGCGTACGGCAGCTTGGCGCCCGAGCGCGCGGCGCTGGCGGCGGCCAGGCGCAAGGATTCCTTGTCGAGCCCGTATCGCAGGTAGGCGAAGGCGAGCCGCGCCTGCATGGCGTCGTAACCCAGCCGGCCGAACAGCCGCCCGGCCTCCTTGCGCCGCAGAATCCTGGCCGCGTACTTCAGCCGTCCGCGGCGGAGATTGCGGGAAAACACCGAGCGCAGATAGCGGGCGTTCTTGCGGTTCTTGCGCGAGAGCCGCGGGCGCGGCGTCGCCGGGTTCTCGCTGGCGACGGTCTCGGCCGGCGGTCCGCTGGCGCCCACCACCGGGCGGCGCGGATAGGCGGCGCGCTTGGGCCGGCGCTTGCGCGCGAGCTTGTACACGCGCGTTGCCTGCGGGTGGTCGGCGTAGCGGTCCAGCCAGCGCTTCAATTCGCGATAGCTCGAGCGGTAGCAGCACGGGTGCATGTAGCGTTGCACCTGGACGTGGCCCATCAGGATTGGGTCTTTTATCTTCTTGATCGCGCGGTCGGCCGGGCCCCAGGCCGCTTTCTCCTGCAGCCGGAATATTTTCCGGTAAAGCTCGACGTCCTCGGGCGACAGGATTTCCGGCAGCGCGAAGGCTTCGTGGGCCGGGTCGGGGGTCGAGCCGGGCGCGGGCAGTGCAACGTCTTCGGGAGTGGGTGGCGCAGGGTTTTCGGAGCTGGGCAGCCAAGGCAGCGCGACCGGCGGCCCGTCTTCCGTTCCGCCCATAGCCGGCGTAGCCAAGAGGACACCCATGAGGGATGCCGCGAGTATCAGACGCTGCATCAAATTTCTGCCTCCCTACCCGTACCGCCGGCCGGACTCCGCCAAAATCGACGGAATCCGCCGGACACAGGGATTATTGGCGGTCAATCATGACCAAAAAATTAATACCGCCGCCCCGCACGCCGGAATCGCGGGCGGGCCAAGGTAGCGGAATCGCCGATTCGCATCAACCGGCGGTGAGTTTTGCCTTGATCGCCAGGAGATCGCGCCAGGCTTCGCGCTTTTGCGCCGGCGAACGCAACAGGTAGGCGGGGTGGAAGGTGGCGTAGGCGGAAATCGCCGCGCCGCCGCCGGACGGCTTGTAATTGAACCAGCGCCCGCGCAGCTTCATGATGCCTTCCTTGCGGCCCAGCATGGTCTTGGCCGCCGCGCCGCCGACCAGAACCAGAATCTCCGGCTCGATCAACTCGATCATGCGCTCGAGGAAGGGCAGGCAGGCGGCAATCTCGGCGGCGGTCGGATTGCGGTTCCCGGGCGGCCGCCAGAACACCGTGTTGGTGACGAAAAAGCCGGTCCGGTCGAGGCCGATCCGCGCCATCATGCGGTCGAGCAACTTTCCGCTGACGCCGACGAAGGGCACGCCCTGCCGGTCCTCGTCGGCGCCCGGCGCTTCGCCCACGATCATCACCCGCGCGCTTGGATTGCCGTCGCCGAAGACCAGGTTGGTCGCCGTGTGCTTGAGCCCGCAACCCTCGAAGGAAGCGACC
>CBDVDY010000270.1:0-4250 GCA_965372875.1 uncultured Alphaproteobacteria bacterium
GCTTCGGCGGGCGAAGGGAGGTCGGCGAAGGCAGGAACCCGCCCCTACGGCGTTGATATCACGCGATTGGCCGGCCTAGCTGCCGCCGCCGACGATGTTCCAGTACTCGACGTTGATGCGGCTCATGTAGCCGTCGTGGGCGTTTTTGAGGCAGCGTTCGAATTGGTCCGCGACGTGCATGGTTTGGCAAATGTCGTAATATTCGGCCGCCCGGCGCACGCCGGGCTCCGCCGTCATCCGCGCGTAGCGCCGGCCGATCGCGGCCTCTTCGCCGAAAGCGCGCTCCCAGAGCCCGTCCCGGTCGCCGCCGGTCGCCATGTAGGTGTTGATCAGGCGATTGGAAACGATCGCGGCGGTGCCGTCGGGGCCGCCGGTGACCGCGATGTCGCCCGCGAGCTCGCGCAGAGGGCCGGACGCCGCAATGATCTCGCCCGCGCTCAGGGGATCGGCATCGCCCGCGACCGGCACGGGTGCCGCCGCGGCGAGTGGGCCGATCTCGATGGCGAGGCTTATTACGTCGCCACCCATGCCCGCCAATTCGCGCAGCGCCGCCTCCGGCACGCTCAGGCGTACCGCGAGCTGCGCCCGCGCCGTGTTCAGGCGCACCAGATCGCCGGCCGGCCGGCGGACTTCGCGCCCGTCCGCCGTCCGCGCGACGAGGATAATCTTTGCCGGGTCGACCGGCGCATAGGCGGTGCCCGGCGCCGGCATGTCGCGCTCCTGCTGCAGGCAGAAGGTGCTGATCTCGATTTCGCAGACGCCGTCGGCGCAAGCGAGCGGCGCCGGCTCCAAAGTCGCCACCAGGCCCAGCATCTGCGGCGCGGCCCCGACCGGTCGCAATGTGGCGGAGCCCAGGGTCGCGGCGAACGCGAGCGCCGCGGCGGCGATGATCGTACGATAACGCATGGCGGAAACTCCTCTGGCGGATTGGAATATCAAAGTTGCGGAAATCTTGCCCCCGCGACCTGCGGTTGGTCAAGGGTGTGGTGCGGCGGGTGCTGTCCTAATTCGACGCCAAACTCAGTCGTGGAGCTTCGCTACCGCCAGTAATACTCCAAATGCAATCAACACGCCCGTTGACAGGCCTTCCCACGGCGCATGTACTGTTAACCGAGCAAACACTCGGATACATGCAAAAGCGCGACAGAGGAGGAAGCCAGCAATGACCAGACTATTGCTCAGTGTTGCGGCGCTCTTGGCGCTGATGTCTGTTGACGCCCTGGCCGGGGAAAAGAAATTGACCGGGGCGGAGATCAAGGCCGCATACTCGGACGCTAAGATATCTGCCAAAAACCAAACCGGAACGTTCCTTACTGTTTGGAAGGCGAACGGCACCATGACCGGCGAATTTCCAAATGGGCCGGACAAGGGAAAATGGTGGATCAAGGGCGATACGTTGTGCCGCCAGTGGACCGGGTGGCCGCGCGGTGACCGGGCGTGTTTTGGTGTCACCCTCGACGGCGATAAGGTCAAGTGGTGGCGAACCGACGGAAGCCAAGTGTCTCCTGGTTCGTCCTGGACATTGTCCAAGTAGAGCGTAGAAACGAGCCCCCGCTGGCGACCATAAACGGGGGTTCGTTTCGCCCGCAACATTCGAATTAGGACACGACCGGGCGGCGCGGTGCCATGTCTGTTGCCATATTTCGCGGGCAGGCATATCTCTGAAGGCATGATCCCCGACGTCAACGACGATTTCGCGGGCGCGGTCGCGGCGCTCGTCGAGTGGTTCAATCGCGACGCGCCGGGCCTGAACCGGCCGTGGGAGCTGGTCCAGGCGGCGAGCGAGCGGCTGGTCGCCGCCGGGGTGCCGCTCGATACTTTTACCGCCTTCGTCTTCACCCTGCATCCCGATTACTTCGGCGTGCTGCACCGCTGGGAGCGCAAGACCGGCAAGGTTCGCTCGGTCCAGGGCCTGCACAGCCAGATCGATTCGGGCGAGGTGAAGGAGAGCCCGATCGCGATGATCTTCGAGGGCGTGGCCGGACTGCGCCGGCGCCTCGACCGGCCCGGATTCGTGGCGGATTTTCCGGTGCTCGACGAATTCGCCGCCGAGGGCGTCAGCGACTACGTGCTGATGCGCATGGAATTCACCGACGGCGCCAAACACTGCATCACCATGACCACGCATCGGCCCGGCGGCTTCAGCACGGACGAGCTGCGGCTGGTGGACGCGCTGTTGCCCTACATGGCGCGGCTCACCGAGATCCAGTCCGTGCGCTACATGGCGGCGACGCTCCTGGACACCTATGTCGGCCACGATGCCGGCGCGCAGATTCTGACGGGTGCGATCCGGCGCGGCAGCGCCGAGACGCTGCACGCCGTGGTCTGGTTCTGCGATCTGCGCGGCTTCACGCGGCTCAGCAACGAACTGCCGCGCGAAGAGCTGATCGGCCTGCTGAACGATTATTTCGACTGCGTCGGTCCGCCGCTGCGCGCCGCCGGCGGCCAAATCCTGAAATTCATCGGCGACGCGATGCTCGCTGTCGTGCCCCTCGACGAGGCGTCGCGGGAGGGCGCGGCCCGGGCGTGCGACGCGGCGCTGGTGGCGGCGCGCGAGGCGCTGGCGAATCTCGACGCCCTCAACGCCGCCCGCGCGACGGACGGCAAACCGCCGCTCGCCTTCGGCATAGGGCTGCATGTGGGCGGCGTCATGTACGGCAATATCGGCACCGGCGACCGCCTGGACTTCACCGTGATCGGGCCGGCGGTGAACATGGCGGCTCGGCTGGCCTCGCTCTGCGGCGAACTCGACGAGCCGGTGGTGGTCTCCGAGTATTTCCAGGTCGCCAGCACCGCCCCGCTCGATACCCTGGGGGCGCACGCGCTCAAGGGCCTGGGCGACAAGGAGCAGGTGTTCCGCCCGGCGGCGAGCGAGCCGGAGATGGCGACATGAGCGCCGACGCCCCGAGCGCCGTAAACGCCGCACGCCCCGTGCATGTCATCGGCGGCGGCCTGGCCGGCAGCGAGGCGGCCTGGCAGCTGGCGCGCGCGGGCGTGCCGGCGATCCTGCACGAGATGCGGCCGGTGCGCGGCACCGAAGCGCATTTGGGCGCTGGGCTGGCCGAGCTGGTGTGCTCCAACTCCTTCCGCTCGGACGATGCCGAGGCCAACGCGGTCGGCGTGCTGCACGAGGAGATGCGCCGCGCCGACTCGCTGATCCTGGCCGCCGCCGACGCCAACAAGGTGCCGGCGGGTGGTGCCTTGGCGGTCGACCGCGAGGGGTTCTCCGGCGCCGTGCAGGCGGCGCTCGAAGCCGAACCGCTGGTCAGTATCGCGCGCGAGGAGATCGGCGGTCCACCGCCGGCCGACTGGGACAGCGTCATCGTCGCCACCGGGCCGCTCACCTCGCCGGCCCTTGCGCAAGCGATCCTCGAACTGACCGGCGAAGACTCGTTGGCCTTTTTCGATGCCATAGCACCCATCGTGCACAAGGACTCGATCGATTTCGGCGTGGCCTGGTTCCAGTCGCGCTACGACAAGGTTGGCCCCGGCGGCGATGGAAAGGACTACATCAACTGCCCGCTCGACAAGGCGCAGTACGAATCCTTTATCGCCGCGCTCATCGCCGCCGACACCACCGAGTTTCACGAGTGGGAAAAGGACACGCCGTATTTCGAGGGCTGCCTGCCGATCGAAATCATGGCGGCGCGCGGCGCCGAAACCCCGCGCTTCGGCCCGATGAAGCCGGTCGGCCTGACCAACCCGCATTCGCCCGACAAGCCCCACGCGGTGGTCCAGCTCCGGCAGGACAACGCGCTCGCCACGCTCTACAACATGGTGGGCTTCCAGACCAAGCTGCGGCACGGCGCGCAGACCGAAATTTTCCGCGCCATTCCGGGACTCGAGGGCGCGTCGTTCGCGCGCCTGGGCGGGCTGCACCGCAACACCTTTCTGAACAGTCCCAAGCTGCTCGACGGGGCGCTGCGGCTCGCATCTCAGCCGCGTTTGCGCTTCGCCGGCCAGATCACCGGCGTCGAGGGATATATCGAAAGTGCGGCGATCGGGCTGCTCGCCGGGCGCTTCGCCGCCGCCGAGCGGTTGGGCCGGCGCCCGTCCCCTCCCCCGGCGACAACGGCGATGGGCGCGTTGCTGGCCCACATCACCGGCGGCGCCGAAGCCGAGACCTTTCAGCCGATGAACGTGAATTTCGGCCTGTTCCCGCCGTTGCCCGAGCCAAGCGTCCGGGGCGGCAAGCGCCCGCGCGGGCGCGACCGCAAACGCGCCTACGCCGCCCGGGCGCTCGCCGATCT
>CBDVDY010000271.1:0-4247 GCA_965372875.1 uncultured Alphaproteobacteria bacterium
TCGCAGCCGCCGACGAACTCGCCCTTGACGTAGAGCTGCGGGATCGTCGGCCAGTTGCTGAACTCCTTGATGCCGTTGCGGATGCCGTCGTCCTGCAGCACGTCGACGCTGCCGAACTTGACGCCCAGATGCGACAGGATCTGCACCACCATGGAAGAGAAGCCGCATTGCGGAAAGACGGGCGATCCCTTCATGAACAGCATCACGTCGTTTTCGTCGATTCCTTGCTTGATCTGCTCGTTAACATTGGTCTCGGTCATCGTGGTTCCTCTCCGGCGGGGCGTCTCAGGAATCGTCCGGTATTTGCGTCTGCAGCGCCAAGGCGTGCAGTTGGCCGCCCATGCGGCCCTGGAGCGCCTGATAAACCATCTGGTGTTGTTGCACGCGCGACTTGCCCTTGAACGACGGCGACGTGACGTAGGCGGCGTAATGATCCCCGTCGCCGCGCAGATCCTCGATCCGCACTTCGGCGTCGGGAATCGACTCCCTGATCAGGGTGATGATCTCACCGGCGTCCATTGCCATCTCGTGTTCTCCCGGACCCCGATCAGGACGCCGCCATATAGTCCGGCAGCCAGCCCTCGTGGGCGTTTCGCATCTGACCAATGGATATAATCAGGGCGCCCCCGACAGTCAACGTGGCCCCGCCGGTAGCGCCGATTTTCCGGGCCTCGACGCCGGCTTCGCGGGCCCTGGAGAGCAGGGCTTCGGCTCCGGAATCGGGGGCGGTCACCAGATAGCGCCCCTGATCCTCGCCGAACAGCCAGGCGTGGAGCGGCGGGCCGCCGTCCTTGTCCGTGCCTGGGCCGATCCCGGCCGGCGGCTCCAGCTCCGCGCCGACGCCGCCCAGGAGCGCCATCCTGGCCACGCCGACCAGGAGCCCGCCGCCCGAGAGATCGTGGCAGGCGCCGAGCGCGCCCTCGGCGATCAGGCCGCGCACGAAATCGCCGTTCCGGCGCTCGGCCGCCAGATCGACCGGCGGCGGCGCGCCCTCCTCGCGCCCCAGAATTTCGCGCAGATAGAGCGAGGCGCCAAGCCAGCCCCGCGTCTCGCCGATCAGGATCAGCGCCTGGCCCGCCTCGGCGATGGCCGGGCCGGCGGCGCGCGCGTAGTCGTCGATCAGCCCTATGCCGCCCACCACCGGGGTCGGCCAGATGCCCTCGCCGCTGGTCTCGTTGTAGAACGAGACGTTGCCCGAGACCACGGGGAAGTCGAGGGCGCGGCAGGCCTCGCCCATGCCCTCGATACAGCCCGCGAACTGGCCCATGATTTCCGGCCGCTCCGGATTGCCGAAATTGAGGTTGTCGGTGATCGCCAGCGGCAGCGCCCCCACGGCGCTCAAATTGCGCCAGGCCTCGGCGACCGCCTGGCGGCCGCCCTCGACGGGGTCGGCGTGGCAATAGCGGGGCGTGCAGTCGCTGGTCATGGCCAGCGCCTTCGGCCCCTCACCCACGCGCACGATGGCGGCGTCGCCGCCGGGGCGCCGCACCGTGTCGCCGCGCACCAGGTAATCGTACTGGTCCCAGATCCAGCGCCGGCTGGATAGGTCCGCCGAACCGATGAGCGCCAGCAACGCTACGCCGAGATCGCCGGGCGGCGGGACGTCTTCCGGCGCCAACACGGGTCGTTTGGCGGTGGCCGTCAGCGGCCGGTCGTATTCCGGCGCCTGCTCGACCAGCGGCGCCACCGGGATGTCCGCGGCGATCTCCCCGTCCATGCGGATCACCAGCCGGCCGCCCTCGGTGACGCGGCCGATGACGGCGAAATCCAGCTCCCATTTCTCGAAGATCGCGCGAGCCTCCGCCTGGCGCTCGGGGACGAGCACCATCAGCATGCGCTCCTGGCTCTCCGACAGCAGAATCTCATAGGGCGTCATGCCGGTCGCGCGCACCGGCACGCGGTCGAGGTCGAGCTCGATGCCGACGCCGCCCTTGGACGACATCTCCACCGACGAGCTGGTGAGCCCGGCCGCGCCCATATCCTGGATGGCGATGATGGCGTCGGTCGCCATCAGCTCGAGACAGGCCTCGATCAGCAGCTTTTCCGTGAACGGGTCGCCGACCTGGACCGTCGGGCGCTTCTCCTCGGAATCGTCGTCGAATTCGGCCGAGGCCATGGTCGCCCCGTGGATGCCGTCGCGCCCGGTCTTGGAGCCGACATAGATCACCGGATTTCCCGGCCCGGCCGCCTTGGAATAAAAAATCCGATCGCTGGGTGCTATGCCCACGGTCATGGCGTTGACCAGGATATTGCCGTTGTAGGAGGGGTGGAACTCGCACTCCCCGCCCACCGTCGGCACGCCGACGCAATTGCCGTAGCCGCCGATGCCGGCCACCACCCCGGCCACCAGGTGCCGCGTCCTGGGGTGGTCGGGCGCGCCGAACCGCAGCGCGTTCAGATTGGCGACCGGCCGCGCGCCCATGGTGAACACGTCGCGCAGGATGCCGCCGACGCCGGTGGCCGCGCCCTGGTAGGGCTCGATGAAGGAGGGGTGGTTGTGGCTCTCCATCTTGAAGATCACCGCCTGGCCGTCGCCGATATCGACCACGCCGGCGTTCTCTCCCGGCCCCTGGATCACCCGCTCCCCTTCGGTCGGCAGCGTCCTGAGCCATTTCCTGGAGGATTTGTACGAGCAGTGTTCGGACCACATGACCGAGAAGATTCCGAGTTCGGTGAAATTCGGCGCCCGGCCCAATATGTCGTTCACGCGCGCGAATTCCTCCTCGCTCAAGCCGTGCTCGGCCGCCAGCGCCGGCGTGACTTCCGGCTCGGCGGTCCGCGCGGCCGTCATTTGCGCCTGCCCCGCGCGCCCGACCAGGGGCCGGACCAGGGGCCGGGCGCCGGCCGGTCGAAAAGCGGCACGCGGCTCTGGCGGAAAAACGGCACCAGCACCAGGCCCGCCGCGAAGCCGCCAATATGCGCCCACCAGGCGACCCCGCCGCCGTCGCCCGATTGTTCGCCCAAGCCCGAGATCAGTTGCAGCACGATCCAGCCGCCGAGCACCACATAGGCCGGCAGGCGGATCGGAAAGCGGAAGAACAGCAGCACCAGCACGCGGGTCTTCGGGTGCAGCAGCAGATAGGCGCCAAGCACGCCGGCAATGGCGCCGCTGGCACCGACGGTCGGCACCGCCGAACCGGGATTGGCGGCGACATGGGCGGCGCTGGCGGCGAGCCCGCACAACAGATAGAAGGCGATGAAACGGGCGTGGCCCATCGCGTCCTCGATGTTGTCGCCGAAAATCCACAGATAGAGCATGTTGCCGATCAGGTGCAGCCAGCCGGCGTGCAGGAACATCGCCGTCAACAGCGTCATCTCGGGTGAGATGATCGCCAGACCGGGATCCAGCGCGCGCGTGTCCAGCAGCACCGCCGGGATCATGCCGAGACCGAATATCGCGCGGGAACCGCCCTCCGGGCCCAGCGATTGCTGCCACAGGAAGGCGGCGACGCAGATTCCGATCAAGGTCACGGTCACGTACTGGAAATGGATGCGGACGAGCGGGTTGTAGTCCTTGAGCGGCAGCATCACCATGGCCCAGCACCTCCCATGGCGCCGCCGCTCACGCCAGCGCCTCGACCAGGCCGTCGAACAGCGCCCGCCCGTCATCGCCGCCCAGGGTCGGGTCGATGGCGTTCTCCGGGTGCGGCATCATGCCGAGCACATTTCCGCTTCGGTTAAAGATACCGGCGATATCGCGGGCCGAGCCGTTGGGGTTGCCGGCGCCGCCGATTGCGCCATCCGCGCCGCAATAGCGGAAGGCGACGCGGCCTTCGGCCTCGATCTGGTCGAGGGTCCGTTCATCGGCGAAATAGTTGCCGTCGTGGTGGGCGACCGGCACGCGCATGGTCTCGCCCGCATCGTACTTGTTGGTGAAGATGCTCTGGCTCGTCTCCACCCGCAGATGCACGTCGCGGCAGACGAATTTGAGCGAGGCGTTGCGCATCAGCACGCCCGGCAACAGGCCGGCCTCGGTCAGCACCTGAAAGCCGTTGCAGACGCCCAGGACCGGCACGCCGGCCTCGGCCCGCGCCGCCACCTCGCGCATGATCGGCGAGTGCGCCGCCATCGCGCCCGCGCGCAGATAATCGCCATGGGCGAAGCCGCCCGGGACGACGATCAGATCGACCGCCGGCAGTTCGGTATCGCGGTGCCAAACCGTGGTCGGCTCGCGCCCGGTGGCCGCTTGCAGCGCCAGGCACATGTCGCGGTCGCGGTTGGAGCCGGGAAATATGATGACGGCGGCT
>CBDVDY010000272.1:0-4223 GCA_965372875.1 uncultured Alphaproteobacteria bacterium
CCTGATCGCAGATCGGGCAGTCGAGCGGATGGTTGATGAGCAGGAACTCCATCACCCCGCGCCGTGCCTTGCGCGCGACCTCGGATTGGGTGAACACCACCATGCCCTCCATCACCGGCTGGGCACAGGACGCCACCGGCTTCGGCGCCTTTTCGACCTCCACCAGGCACATCCGGCAGTTGCCGGCGATCGACAGGCGCTCGTGGTAGCAGAAGCGCGGGATCTCGGCGCCGGCGGCCTCGCACGCCTGCAACAGCGTGAGCCCGTCCTCGACCTCGATCTCGTTTCCGTCGATGGTCAGCTTGGCCATGCCCTATCCCTCACGCCATCCCCATCACGCCGCCGCGGCGTCCGACGTCTTCTTGCGCTCCAGGATGCGGTGCTCCAATTCCGGCCGGAAATTGCGGATCAGCCCCTGGATCGGCCACGCCGCCGCGTCGCCGAGGGCACAGATCGTGTGCCCCTCGACTTGCCGCGTCACCTCTTCGAGCATGTCGATTTCGGCGATCTCCGCCTCGCCGGTACATAGCCGCTTCATCACCCGCCACATCCAGCCGGTGCCTTCGCGGCACGGCGTGCATTGGCCGCAGCTCTCGTGCATGTAGAACTGCGACAGACGGGTGATGGCGCGGACGATGTCGGTCGACTTGTCCATGACGATGACGGCGGCGGTGCCGAGGCCGGATTTTTCCGCCGACAGGCTGTCGAAATCCATCAGCACGTTGTCGCAGGTCACCCTCGGCAGGCACGGCACCGACGAGCCGCCCGGGATCACCGTCAGCAGATTGTCCCAGCCGCCGCGCACGCCGCCGGCGTGCTTTTCGATGAGTTCCCTCAGCGGGATGCCCATCTCTTCCTCGACGTTGCACGGGTTCTCGACGTGCCCCGAGATGCAGAACACCTTGGTGCCGGTGTTGCGCTCGCGCCCCAGCCCGGCGAACCACGAGGCGCCCCGGCGCAGGATGGCGGGCGAGACGGCGATGGTCTCGACATTGTTGACCGTCGTGGGACAGCCGTAGAGTCCGGCGTTGGCCGGGAACGGCGGCTTCAGCCGCGGCAGCCCCTTCTTGCCCTCCAGGCTTTCCAGCATCGCGGTCTCTTCGCCGCAAATGTAGGCGCCGGCGCCGCGATGCAGATGGAGGTCGAAGTGCCAGTCCGAGCCCGCGGCGTTCTTGCCCAGGAGGCCCGCCTCGTACGCCTCGTCGATGGCCGCCTGCAGGAGCCGCGCCTCGTTGTAAAACTCGCCCCTTATGTAGATGTAGGCGGCGTGCGCGCCCATCGAGAAGCCGGCCAGCAGCGCGCCCTCGATCAGCTTCTGCGGATCGTGGCGGATGATGTCGCGGTCCTTGCAGGTGCCGGGCTCGCTTTCGTCGGCGTTGATCACCAGATAATGCGGCCGGTCGCCGACCTCCTTGGGCATGAACGACCATTTGAGGCCGGCCGGGAAACCGGCGCCGCCGCGCCCGCGCAAGCCCGATTCCTTGATCTCCTCGATGATCCAGTCGCGCCCCTTGGCGAGGAGATCCTTGGTGCCGTCCCAGTCGCCACGCGACTTGGCGGCCTTCAGGCCCCAATCCTCGATGCCGTACAGGTTGGTGAAGATGCGGTCCTGGTCCTTCAGCATCAGGCGCCCTCCGCCGGTTTCGGCAAATCCCCGCCGGCAAGTGTCGTCGGCCCGCCCGCCGGCGCCGAAGTCTGCCTGCCGGTCTGCGAACCGACAGCAGGGTTTTCGCCCTTGGCCAGCGCGTCGAGGATCGCCGTGGTGCTGGCGGCGTCGAGGTCTTCATAATAGTCGTCGTTGATCTGCATCATCGGCGCGTTGACGCAGGCGCCGAGGCATTCGACCTCGACGAGCGTGAATTCGCCGTCATCACCGGTGTCGCCGACCTCGATCCCGAGGCGCTTCTCGCAGGCGGCGACGATCTCGTCCGAACCCCTGAGCCAGCAGGGCGTCGTCGTGCAGATTTGCACCAGATGCTTGCCCACCGGCGCGAGATTGAACATGGAATAGAATGATGCGACTTCCTGCACCCGGATGGGCGCCATATCCAGTATTTCGGCGACCCGCTCGATGGCCGCGCGCGGCAGCCAGCCGCCCGCCTGGCGCTGGGCGATGTCCAGGAGCGGCAGTACCGCGCTTGCCCGCCTTGCCTCCGGATATTTGGCGATGTGGGCGTCGGCTCTGGCTTTGTTTTCGGCCGTGAATACGAAGCTCCCGGGCGCCGCGCCGTTGCCGCCGTTCGCCTTGCCCGCGCTCACCGGTCGACCTCGCCGAAGACGATGTCCATCGAGCCGATGATCGCCACCACGTCGGCCAGCATGTGGCCCCTGGCCATGAAATCGAGCCCCTGCATGAAGGCGAAGCCGGGCGCGCGGATCTTGCAGCGGTACGGTTTGTTGCTGCCGTCGGCCACGAGATAGACGGCGAACTCGCCCTTGGGCGCCTCCACCGCCGTGTAGGTCTCGCCCGCGGGCACACGGTAGCCCTCGGTGTAGAGCTTGAAGTGATGGATCAGCGCCTCCATCGACTGCTTCATTTCCGACCGGCGTGGCGGTGCGACCTTGCGGTCGTCGACGATCACCGGCCCGACGGGCATGGCCTCGATGCATTGCCGCATGATCGACAGGCTCTGGCGCATCTCGTGCATGCGCACGAGATAGCGGTCGTAGCAATCGCCGTGCTTGCCCACGGGAACGTCGAACTCGATCTTGTCGTAGACGTCGTAGGGCTGCGCCCGGCGCAGGTCCCAGGCCACGCCCGATCCCCGCAACATGGGCCCGGAAAATCCCCAGTCCTCGGCCTCCTCGGCACTGACAACGCCGATGTCGACGGTGCGCTGCTTGAAGATGCGGTTCTCGGTCAGCAACGTCTCGATGTCGTCGATCATTTGTGGGAAGGTCTCGGTAAAGACCATGATGTCGTCGAGCAGCCCGGCCGGCAGATCCTGGTGCACGCCGCCCGGGCGGAAATAGGCGGCGTGCAGCCGGGCGCCGGAAACCCGCTCGTAGAACGCCATCATTTTTTCGCGCTCCTCGAAGGCCCACAGGAGCGGCGTCATGGCGCCGACGTCGATGGCGAACGTGGTGATGCTGAGGAGGTGGTTGAGGAGGCGCCCGATCTCGGCATAAAGCACGCGGATGTACTGGCCGCGCGGCGGCACCTTCATGCCGGCCAGCTTCTCGACCGCCAGCGCGAAGGCATGCTCCTGGTTCATCGGCGAGACATAATCAAGCCGGTCGAAATAAGGCACGGCTTGGAGATAGGTCTTGTACTCGATGAGCTTTTCGGTACCGCGGTGCAGCAGGCCGACGTGCGGGTCGGCCCGCTTGATCACCTCGCCGTCCATTTCCAGCACCAGGCGCAGCACGCCGTGGGCCGCCGGATGCTGCGGCCCGAAATTCATCGTCAGGTTCTTGAGCTGGGTCTCGGCCATCAGGACCCGCCCTCCGCCTCGGCGGAAGCGTCGTCTTCATCCGCGTCCGCCTCGTCGTCCGCCGGCGGATGCGGCGCGCCCTCCCAGGGGCTGAGGAAATCGAACGTACGAAACTCCTGCGCCAAACTTACCGGCTCGTAGACGACGCGCTTTTGCTCGTCGTCGTAGCGCACCTCAACGTATCCGGTGAGCGGGAAGTCCTTGCGCAGGGGATGCCCCTCGAAGCCATAGTCGGTGAGGATGCGCCGCAAATCCTTGTGGTTGGCGAAGTAGATGCCATAGAGGTCCCAGGCCTCGCGCTCGAACCAGCCGGCCGAGCTGAACAATTCGGCCGCCGACGGCACCGGTGCACTATCGTCGGTCGCGACCTTCACCCGGATCCGTTGATTGTGCCGGGTGCTCAAGAGATTGTAGACCACGTCGAAGCGCTCCTCGCGCTCCGGATAATCGGCGCCGCAGACGTCGACCAGTTGCCGGAACCGGCAGTTGGTGTCGTCGCGCAGAAAGGTCAGCAGCTTGATCACCGAGGCGCGGCCGGCGTGCAGCGTCAGCTCGCCGTGGCTTATTTCGGGTTTGACGGAATCGTCCTCCAGAGCGCCGGAAATGTATTCGCCGAGGTCGCGCAGCGCCTGATCCATCGCGTTATTCCAATCGCCGCCGGCCTAGCGGGAAAAGATCCTGGTGCGCCGAATTTTTTTCTGCAACTGAAAAATGCCGTAGAGCAGCGCCTCGGCGGTGGGCGGGCAGCCGGGCACGTAGATGTCCACCGGCACGATGCGGTCGCAGCCC
>CBDVDY010000273.1:0-4200 GCA_965372875.1 uncultured Alphaproteobacteria bacterium
CCGCGTTGACCGGACGGGTCGCCCGTTCCATCCTCGCGCCATGTTGATTCCCTGGCTGCCGACCCACGAGGGCGGCATAAGCTCGCTTCTGGTGCTGATCGCCGCGCTGGCCATCGACGCCGCGCTGGGCGATCCGCCGTCCGTCTACCGCGCCGTGCCGCACCCGGTGGCAGTACTGGGCCGCGTCATCGCCTGGCTGGACGCGCGCTGGAACGATCCGGCAATGGGCGATTCGGCGCGGCGGCGGCGCGGCGCTCTTGCCGTGCTGCTGGTGGTCGCGGGTGCCGTGGCAATCGCCTGGCTTCTGGCGCTGTTCCTGCGCCAGTTCGATTGGGGCTGGGTGGCCGAGGCCATTGTCGCCAGCACGCTGCTCGCCTTTCGCGGGCTCTACGATCACGTGGCCCGGGTGGCCTCGGCGCTGGACCGGGGAATCGAGGCCGGCCGCGAAGCGGTGGCCGAGATCGTCGGCCGCGATCCGGCGAGCCTCGACGGTCCGGGAATCGCCCGCGCCGCCATCGAGTCGACGGCCGAGAATTTCGCCGACGGCGCGGTGGCGCCGGTCTTCTGGTTCCTGATAGCGGGACTGCCCGGGCTCGCCGCCTACAAGGCCGTCAACACGCTCGACAGCATGATTGGCCACCGGACCGAGCGGCACGCCGCCTTCGGCCGAACCGCCGCGCGCCTCGACGACGCGCTCAACCTGGTGCCGGCGCGGATTGCCGGCGGTCTGATCGTGCTCGCCGGCGCGATTGTCCCGGGTGCCGGCGCCGCCGCCGCATGGCGCGCCATGGTCCGCGACGCGCTCAGGCACCGCTCGCCCAACGCGGGCTGGCCCGAGGCGGCGATGGCCGGTGCGCTCGGCCTGTCGCTCGCCGGGCCGCGCCGCTATGACGGTAAGACCGTCGAGGATGCCTGGATGGGCGACGGGCGCAAGGAGTCCGACCAGCGCGATATCCGCCGCGCGCTGCGCCTCTACCTCGCCGCCGGCGGGCTGATGGCGGCGTTCTTGGCGGCGGGGCTGATTTTCTAGGCGCCTACCGCGCATCGGCCACCTCCCGGATCCGGTCGAGTTCGAGATACGCCGAAAGATGATCGGCCAAATGATCGAGCACGCGGTCGATCTCCGCCTCGTAGGCGAGGCCGCTTTCGTCCCGCTCCTTGATCTGGCCGAGAAAGGCATGGCGGAACCCGTCTGCGGCAAAAAGCCCGTGCACGTATGATCCGCGCACGCGCCCGTCGGCCGAGACCGCACCGTCCGCATGCCCCTCCTTGCTGCTGCCGCCGCTTCCCATAAGGTGCACCATGGGCCGCGCCGTATCGGCACCAATGGTGCGGCCGATATGCATCTCGAAGCCGGTCACCTTTTCGCCCGATTCCGCCGACACGCCGGAGACTTCGGTGAGGGTTTTGTCGCCGGCGAGTTCGGTCTCCACGTCGAGCAGCCCGAGCCCCGGCAGGGCGCCGGCGGCGCCCTCGATGCCCGTTGGGTCGCGGACCTCGCGCCCCAGCATCTGATAGCCGCCGCAGATGCCGAGCACCGCGCCGCCGCGCCGCCAATGGGCGATGATGTCGATGTCCCAACCCTCCCGGCGCAGGAATTCGAGATCGCCGAGCGTCGACTTGCTGCCCGGCAGGATTATGAGATCGGCGTCTCCCGGCAGCACGCGGCCCGGCGGCACCATCTCCACGGCCACGTCGGGCTCGGCAATCAGCGGATCGAAATCGTCGAAATTGGCGATGCGCGAGAGCACCGGCACGGCGATGCGGATCGGCCGGTCAAGTGCCGGGGCCGGCCGCTCGACCGCGACCGCGTCCTCGGCCGGCAGGCGCCTTGCCTCGGCGAAGTACGGCACCACGCCCATCGATTCGAGCCCGGTGCGCGCGCCGATGGCGTCGATGCCGCTGTCGAACAGGGCGAGATCGCCGCGGAACTTGTTGACGATGTAGCCCTTGAGCCGCTCGCGGGCCTCGGGCGAAAGCAATTCCATGGTGCCGACGATGCTGGCGATGACGCCGCCGCGGTCGATGTCGCCGACCAACAGCACCGGCACGTCCGCCGCCTCGGCGAAGCCCATGTTGGCGATGTCGGGGCCGGGCAGATTGATCTCCGCCGGGCTGCCGGCGCCCTCGATCAGCACCAGATCGGCCTCTTCCTCCATGCGGCGGAAACTCTCCAGCACTTCGGGCATGAGCGTGCCCTTCCCGGCCTGGAACTCGCAGGCGCTGGCGGCGCCGCGCACCTCGCCCCGGACCACGATCTGGGCGCCAATATCGGTCTGTGGTTTCAACAGGACCGGATTCATATCCACGTGGGGAACGATTCCGCAGGCCCGCGCCTGCAGGGCCTGGGCGCGGCCGATCTCGCCGCCACCGGGCGTTACGGCGGCGTTGTTGGACATGTTCTGGGGCTTGAACGGCCGCACCGCGAGCCCGCGCCGCGTGTAGGCGCGGCACAGCCCGGCGACGATCAGCGACTTGCCGACGTCCGAGCCCGTGCCCTGCAACATGATCGCCGCCGTGCTCAAAATTCGATGCCCTTCTGCGCCTTCACGCCGGAGCGGAATGGGTGCTTGACCATGGTCATTTCGGTCACCAGATCGGCGGCCTCGATCAGATCGTCCTTGGCGTTGCGCCCGGTGACCACGACGTGCAGATCGCGCGGCTTGCCGCGAAGCACCGCGAGCACCTCGTCGAGCGGCAAATAGTCGTAGCGCAGCACGATGTTGAGCTCGTCGAGAATCACCATGTGGTATTGCGGATCGTCGCCGCGCGCGGCCTCGATCATCTCCTTGGACGCTTGCCAGGCGGCCTCGGCGGCGGCGATGTCGCGGGCCCGGTCCTGGGTCTCCCAGGTAAAGCCCTCGCCCATGGTGCGGATGGTGACCTGATCGGGAAACGCCTCCAGCACCAGGCGCTCTCCGGTCTGCCACTTGCCCTTGACGAATTGTACGATGCCGACCTTCATGCCGTTGCCGATGGCCCGCGCGGCGAGGCCGAAGGCGGCCGTCGATTTGCCCTTCCCCTTGCCGGTGTGGACGATCAACAGCCCCTTTTCGATGGTCTTGGTAGCCAGCATCTTGTCGCGCGCCGCCTTGCGCTTCCTCGATTTTTCATTGGCGCGGAGGTTGATCTCGTCTTGGCCGGGCTCGGTCATGGTGCATTCTCCTGGGCCAAATCCTCCACCAGCTCCGTCAGGTGGGCGTGGGCCGAGTTCGAGCGCGGCTTCCACAGGCCGCGATCCTGCGCTTCGATCAGCCGCTCGGCCATTTCGCGCGCCGCCGCCGGGTTGTTGGCTTCGAGAAATTCGCGGACCTCGGGATCGCCGAGATAGGCGTCGTACACGAGATCGAAATGGTGGTCCGAGACGGCGTGCGCGGTGGCCGCGAAGGCGAACAGATAATCCACCGTCGCGGCCATCTCGAACGCGCCCTTGTAGCCGTGGCGCATGATTCCGGCGATCCATTTGGGATTGACCACGCGGGCGCGGACGACGCGGCCGATCTCGTCCTCGAGCGTCCGCACCTTGGGGCTTTCGGGCCGCGAATGGTCGTTGTGATAGACCACCGGCTGGCTGCCGGACAGGTGGCGCACGGCCGCCGTGATGCCGCCCTCGAACTGGTAATAATCGTCCGAATCGAGAAGGTCGTGTTCGCGGTTGTCCTGGTTCTGCAGCACGATCTCGGTTTCGGACAGGAGCGATTCAAAATGCGAATGCGCGGCCCTGCCCTCGGCCCCGTCGCCATAGACGTAGCCGCCCCAGGCGATGTAGGCGCGCGCCAGATCGGCGTCGGTCTGCCAGCCGCGCTCGTCGATCAGCGCCTGCAACCCGGCGCCGTAAGCACCGGGCTTCGAGCCGAAGATGCGGTGCCCGGCGCGGCGCCGCGCCTCGTCCTCGCCGACGCCGTTCTTGACTAGATTCCGCGCGTCCGCGCGCACGCGGGCGGCCAGCGGGTTCTCGGCCTCGGGCTCGTCGAGGGCGGCTACGGCCCGCACCGCCGAATCGATAAGATCGATCTGCGCCGGGAAGGCGTCGCGGAAAAAGCCCGAGATGCGGAGCGTCACGTCCACGCGCGGCCGGTCGAGGGTCGAGAGCGGCATGATTTCGAAACCGGTGACGCGGCGCGAGGCGGTCTCCCAAATCGGGCGCACGCCCATCAGCGCCAGCGCCTGGGCGATGTCGTCGCCGCCGGTGCGCATGTT
>CBDVDY010000274.1:0-4197 GCA_965372875.1 uncultured Alphaproteobacteria bacterium
CGTCCTGCGCCGCATGCGCGCGTTGTTGGAAAAACGCGGGCAGGCCTATCGCGTGTTTATCAATCCTTTGGAAGCTTGCGTCTTGAAGATGCTCGCCGGCCTGCCGAGCCACGCCCAGTTCGAGCGATTTCGCCGCGAAGTCCGGGCCGTGTTTCCCGACCTGCTCGACTACTCGGTCAGCGCCTATTCGGTTTCGCGAAATTTTTACCGATTCGATCCCTACCATTACAAAACCGAGGTGGCGACGAGGCTTATCGAAGACGTGCTGCGTGGCCGCCCACCGGAGCGGCTGGCCGGCGAAGCGGCGAAATGCGTGAACTGAATTTGTCAGGAGGAGGGATTTATACCAAGGAGCGCTGATGTCGAGCGTGCCGACCCTGGCGGGCAAAGCTCACACGCTTGATTTCAGAATTAGCCAACCGGGTATGCGTCCTAGGTTTGACTGGAGGCGCGGATCACCTTGAGCAACCAGAAGATGATGCAGAAGACCGCCGTCAGGATCACCAGGGCGACGACGGCGGCCAGCCGCTTGCCGAACTCGGCGTCCAGCGCGTAACCGTCCTGGAGAAGATAAACCGCCATAATCTGCACGGCCTGAAGGGCGGCCGCGGCGCTCAGCAGGATGGCGACGAAGGTCGAACCCCTCAGCGAGCTCAACACCATCGATTCGACGCTGTGCTGCTGCACGATATGCACCCGGTAGGCGTGCCAGTGGTAGGTGCAGAAGCCGACGATGCCGGTGATCAACGCCACCCAGAAGATCGCGTTGTCGTAGCCGACGCCGTTGATCACGAGCACGAACAAATCCTCGAACGGCGGGTAAAAATACAGGAATATCAATACGATAATAAATATAAGGAAGCCGACCAGCGTCCAGAACCATTGCCACCCAGTCATGTGTCATCCACCTTCGATTTTCTTGTCGTTTCGCGCCGCGGCATCCTAACAGCCCCGATTTCGTTGTACCCGATCCATCCCGTCTAAAGCAAATGCGCGCTTGGCCCCCGGCAATCCGCGCCGCTTAGGCGGCCTCCGGCGGCCGCCGTTCGCGCCACGGCGCCGCCTGTTCGTAGGCCCGCGCCAGGCGCAAGAGATCGGCCTCGGCGAACCAGCCGCCGATGAGCTGCAAGCCGACCGGCAGCCCATCGCCGGTCAGGCCGCAGGGCAGCGAGATGGCCGCCTGGCCGGTGAGCGCGGCCAGCCGGGTGAACCGCCCCAGCGCCTTGGCGCCTTCCACCTCCTTGCCGCCGACCCGGATGATACCGGTTTCCACGGGCACGGCGGGGATCGGCGCGCTCGGCGTGGCCAGCACGTCGACCTCGTCGAGCAGCGCCGCCATCTGGCGCTTGATCCGGTCCCGCGCCCAGCGCGCTTCGATCAGCTCGGCGGCCGTGATGTCCCGGCCCAATTGCGCCCGCGCCCGCACGTCCGGGGACAGCATCTCGCCCTGTTCGCGCAGGTGCGCTTCGTGCAGCGTATGGACTTCGGCCAGGGCGATAATGTTCCAGACCTTGGTCGCCTCGTCGACGAAGGGCGGATCGATTTCCACGATTTCGGCCCCGAGTTCCGCCAGCGCCGCAATCGCCGTACGCACCGCCGCTTCCACGTCCGCGTGGAGATCGTCGAAGAAAAACCGCGCCGGAACGCCCACGCGCATGCCGCGCACGCTCCGGCCCAGCGTGGCCGGGTAATCCTCGGCCACCGCCAGACGGGTCGAGGGGTCGCAGGGATCCTCGCCGGCGATGGCCCGCAGGATGATGGCCGCGTCGGCCACCGACCGCGTGAGCGGCCCGCCGTGATCGAAGTCCCCGCACAGGGGGTAGATGCCGTGCCGGCTCGCCAGCCCGTGCGTCTGCTTGAGGCCGACCACGCCGCAGAGTGCCGCCGGAATACGGATCGAGCCGCCGGTATCGGTGCCGAGCGCGCCCGCCGCCAGCGAGGCCGAGACGGCGCAGCCCGCGCCGCTGCTCGATCCGCCGCAAACCATGTCGGTGTTCCACGGGTTGCGGGCGGTGCCGAAATTCGGGTTCACGCCGGTCGGGCCGAAGGCGAACTCATGCAGGTTCAGAAGGCCGAGAACGATGGCGCCGGCCGATCTCAGGCGGGCGACGCTGGTCGCCTCCTCCGGCTCGTCGGCGACGGCGATGCGCGAGCCGCAGGTCCGCTTCATGCCGGCGACCTGGAACAAATCCTTGATGCCCAACGGCACGCCGTGCAGCTTGCCACGATAGTCCCCGGCGGCGATTTCGGCCTCCGCCCGCCGCGCCGCATCCAGCGCCGGCTCGGGATAGACGGAGATATAGGCGTTCAGCGTTCCGTTCAGCCGCTCGATACGGTCGAGATAGGCTTCCACGGCGTCGACCGGCGAGATTTGCTTCCGCTCGATCAGCGGGGCGAGCGCCGCAATATCCAGAAACGCCAGGCCCGCGTCGCTCATTCCCCGGTACCCGGAATCGCGACGATCAGGAAAATCCCATAGGCCAGCATGTAGATTGCGTCCTTGATCACCGGGATCACCGGCTTGTCCGACGGCTTGGTGGCGATCAGCACGATGATCTCGAGCACGAAGAAAACGATGGCCAGGAAGAAGAACGGCCAGATCGTGCTCCACCAGGACAGGCCCTCGGGTTCGGCCACGCCCTGCGCCGACCGCCAGATCACCAGCAGAATGGGCAAGGCAATAAGATAGAGATGCGCCGCCAGGAATCTGAGCCGCGTGAGCTTGCGGTCGAGCATCCAGAAGACGAAGAAGAACAGGACGACGTAAAGCAGGTCCCAGAACATGGCGGCGTACTTGTCGCCCGCGCCGGACTGCAACAGGTTCAGGAACCCGAGAACCAGCAGAAACACGATGCCGTCGCAGAGCAGCCACTCGCGCATCGTCTCCCCGGAATTCTTCGCGCTCCAGGTCCGCGACGCCTTGTCGAACAGCAGCACCAGGGCGACGGCGAAGCTGGCCGGATAGATCAGGTACAGCATCACCGCGTATTGCTGCCCGGGCGGCAGGTAGATCCAGTTCAGCAGCAGGAACGCGAACGCCAGGATCAGGAGTCCCAAAAGCCGCGCCGCGGACGGCGTTTCGAATTGCGCTTCCACGGGCCCGGCGGCCGGCGTATCCGCCGCGGCCTGTTCGATATCGCCGGAGACGCGCGGCATGCGCACGAATACGAAGACAAGGAACGCCAGCAAAGCGAGCGCCGCGAGCACCAGCATGATGACGAAAAAAATCGTCGTCCCCGATTCGGCCCGCCAGTCCGATTGCGCCAATTGCCGCGCGGCCTCGGGATAGAACTGCCAGACCAGAACCACGGCGATTACGGCGATCAGGGCCAGCGCGAGAACGAACTCGTACCATTGCGGGGCGTAGGGTGCCGTCCGCCCCCCGGAGCCATCTTCCCGCGGTAGCCGCGCCCGCCTGGCGACGAGCGAGATCAGGAACGCAAGGACACCGACCACCGCGATGCCGGCCATGATTTCGATAAAGACTGCCGATCTGCTATCCACGCGCCCCCCCCGTATCCTGTCCGATTGCAGCGGTTTTGGCCGGTTGTCGAGCCGGCGCCGGGATTATGACGCATTCCATACCGGCAGGGAAAGCGGCGCGGACGCGACGCCGCCGATATCCGTGGCCGGCGCTCCTTGGTATAAGGAGGCGCAAGCAGTCGATTGATGGGGGTGCGCCATGTCCGAGAAGGTAACGGTCGTCGATCATCCGCTGGTCCAGCACAAGCTCGGCCTGATGCGGGCGAAGGAGACCCAAACCCCTGAATTCCGCCGGTTGTTGCGCGAGATATCGCTGCTCCTGGCCTACGAGGTGACGCGCGATCTGCCCCTGACCACCAGGGAGATCGAGACGCCGCTGACCAGGACCCAGGTCCCCAGGCTCGACGGCAGAAGCATGGCGCTGATCTCCATCCTGCGCGCCGGCAACGGCTTACTGGAAGGCATGATGGATCTGGTGCCGACAGCACCTGTCGGCCATGTCGGCCTGTACCGCGACCCCGATACGCTGCAGGCGGTCGAGTATTACTTCAAGGTTCCGGATGATCTGGGCGAGCGCCTGGTGATCATCGTCGACCCCATGTTGGCGACCGGCAATTCAGCGGCCGCGGCGGTCTCGCGCGTCAAGCAGGCCGGCGCGCGGAATATCAAATTCGTCTGCCTGCTGGCCGCGCCCGAAGGCATCGAGGCGCTGCA
>CBDVDY010000275.1:0-4192 GCA_965372875.1 uncultured Alphaproteobacteria bacterium
GTCACGGTCACGACGTATCCGACCTGACTGAAGTAGACCGGTCCGGCGATTCGAATGAGCTCGAAGAAGAGGATATAGCCTAGGCTCGAGACCAATATCTGGCCGAGAATTGCGAATTCGGCGATCCCCGGCGGGATCTGTATCCAGTAGAAACCGCCCGTGATCAGGACCACGGGCGCGAGGCCGGCTATTGCCGCCAGCAGCATACCTACCGTCAACGTCATGGCCGAACTGTCGGGCGGGCGGGCCCAACCCGTATAGACGTTGCCGATGGCATAAAACATCGGCGTCAGAAGCGCCACCGCGGCCCAAAACGCCATTTCCGGCGCCGGCAGGCTGGCACTCGGCACCAGGATGAACAGCACGCCGACAAAGCCCAGCGCGATACCGGCGACGCGCCGCCAGTCCAACGATTCCGTTTTCAGGGCATAGGAAAAAGCATAGGTAAACAGTGGAATTGTCGCGACGATCACGCCCATGACGCCGGCGGGCAAATAGGCGATCACCAAATACATGCTGGAGATCGGAATCGCGATGCCGACCAACCCGCACACGGAATAAAACGCGACGTATCGGCGCGACAGAGGTAGGCGCTGGCGCCGAAAGGCGCATATCATCTGGACCGCGATTGCGGCGCCAACGCATTGCCAGAGGGCATAGCCAAGGGGCGAGACGCCCGCATTTATGGCGAGCTTGGAAAGCGAAAAAGTTCCGCCCCAGATGGCGCCGAGCAGCAGCAGGATCGAGAGCGGAAGCAGGAACCTCGGCACACGCTTGGCAATCACGGCCGTGGTTGCGGAACCGCTCATTGCTCTCTCCGCCGGCCCGTCGCCGATCTTATGGTTGTTTCCGAACCGTCATCTCAATGCCGCCACGCGGCCGCAAGGTGATCGTCGGTTCCGGAACAACGGGAATATCGGACGCCAGTTCGAGCTTGAACGCCCGCGCCACCATCGCCAGCACCATTGGCCCTTCCATGAGCGCGAACCGCGAGCCGATACAGCCCCGTGGGCCTCCGCCAAACGGAAAATACGCGAACCGGTGCCGCTCTTCCGCTCCGGCGTCGAGGAATCGCTCGGGGTCGAAACCCTCCGGATTCTCCCAGTAGCGGGGATTTCTGTGGATCGCGTAGTGGCACAGCATGACCGTGGTTCCCTTGCGGACCCGATGGGGGCCCAACTCGTCGTCGTCCAGCGCCGTCCGAGACATCGTCCAGACCGGCGGGTAAAGCCGCGCCGCCTCCTGGAACACCGCTTTGGTGTAGGAAAGGTCCTGCAAATCGTGATACGTCGGCTGCCGGTCTCCGAGCACCGAGTGCACCTCGTCTCGGAGACGGCCGGCGACCGCCGGATTCTTCGATAAGAGATACCAAGCCCAGGCGAGGGCCGCGGCGGTCGTCTCGTGCCCGCCCATGATGAAAGACATCACCTCGTCGCGCAGTTGCCTGGCACTCTCCAATGGCGAGTCCGGGTCGTCGTAGGCCGCCATCAGCATGGACAGTAGATCGTCGTGTTCGTTCGGGTTTTTCCTTCGCTCGTCGATGACCTTGTAGACGATGCCGTCGAGAACCTGGAGGGACTTCCGGAACTCGCGGTTCCTGCGCGTGGGTAGATGCTCGGCGAGGTTGGTCATTTCCCATATGCGCCGTTCCGCCTCGCGCAGCACGCCACCCAGGGCGGCGTACACGGTTTGCGATTCGTCTCCCAGCCGGACGTTCATGAGCGTCCGGAAAACCACATCGAGGGCGAGCCGCATCATCTCGGGGCAGATGTCCAGTGTCTGTTTGCCCCCGCCGTACCGCTCCCAGCGGCCGAGCATATCGGTGGTCGCCTCCACCACCGCCGCCGCCATGGCTTCGAGGCGCGGACCCTGAAAGGCGGGCTGCGCGACGCGCCGCAGCTTGAGCCAGGTGTCGCCTTCCGCGAGCAGCATGCCGTTTCCCAAAATTGGCCGAAGTTTTCTGTAGAACTTGCTCTTGCAATAATTGGCGTGGTTGTCCTGCAGGATATGCTTGACGTAACCGGGCCGGTTGATAAACAGGATGCGCTCGGTTCCCATGTGGATCGGAACAACGTCGCCGTAGTCCCGGGATACCTTCGTGAAATAGCGCAACGGATCCTTCCGGATGCCGAGTAGATTGCCAACCAGCGGGTACGGTCGCGGGCCGGCCGGCGATTTTTCGTCGAACTTGGCTCCGGCGTGCAGCAATGCGGTATTCATAATGGCCTCCCCCTTACTCAAGCTGTGATCGTTTTCCTGCCCCAAATCGCGCACCCGGCCACGGGATGGGTGCGCGAATTGCTGGTCACAAAACCAAGTCTCGACGTTCAGGCGTCGCGACCTGAAACAATTGGAAACAGAGGGCGATCGGCGCGTTCAGGCAAATCGCGTTCGAGCGATTCAGCGGCGGCACCAATCAAATTTGCGGTAATCGGCTTACCTACGTTTAGCGCCTCCTCGTACAGGTATTCGAGGCAGGCCCTTAACGCTTCCACCTTTGACGGCCCATCGGCGACCAATCTTAACTTGCGCATGATCTCCCTCCAGCTAGTTGACGGTTTTCTAAGCGGCCTCGCGCTCACGAAGTCGCCGGCTCCGCCGGATGACGGAACTGGTGATCCCACCGGCGGCGCGCAGGTTGGCGAGAACGGTGTCATCGACATCGAATCGGCCGGCAATCGCGATGGTGCCGCCGACACGGCGGCGGCGGCTCTGCCAAGTGGGCTCGCAGCCGACACGGCCCAGCAAGCGCGCGATGCGAATGTCGTAAACCGTTACGATTTCGGTGACTCCCAGGCCGATCCCGTATTCGACCAAACCGCAAAACATTTCGCTGGTTATCCGATTGACGGCCCGCAGCCCTTCATCCCCATCCAGGCCGCAATCCACGGCAAAGCGGCTGGTCTCCCAGATCGCCGGGTCGCAAGGCGCGGGTTGCCCCTCCAGTAGCTCGGGGAAAACGTCGCGCAGCATGTTGGGGCCGGTGGTCGGCAGCAGCCGCCAGGTTCCGACGATGTTTTCGGCCGCGTCGTAGGCAAGAAGGTACGTGGGTGAGAGATCGTCGAAGCCGTCCCGCTCCATCCCGTTTCGAGTTTCGACCTCCCATTTCAGGCGCTCCTTGAAGACCCGGTAGCGCAGCCGATACATGGCCTCCAGTTCCGCTGTATATGAGCCAACGAGAGTAGGCGTGACTATTTCGATCATCTGTCAACTCCACCGACGCGTAATTGCGTCAGTGGAGCACGCAAGGCCCATGCGCGAACCTGTCAACCATGACAGGTACGGCGATTCATCGCGTTCAATCGCGTCGTGTAATTATTCTAGGGATAAATCAGGCCCGACATGATGGCCTTGACCACCGCGTACATCTTGCTGTGGACACCGAGCTTGTGCATTGCGTTGGCCAGATGGAAGACGACGGTCCTTTCCGCAATGCTAAGTATCTCACCCACCTCCCATGCCGACTTGCCTCGCGCCGTCCAAAGCAGGCATTCCCGTTCACGCGGCGTCAGCCGAACGGGCGCCGAATCCTTCTTGGTGCCCGACCTCTCGTTTGCGGCAACATGAAAATGGAGCGCGATTGGAATCAATTGGTTTTGCCGTTCCGCGAACAGCTTGCGAATATTTTGCCGCCTCTCGTCGGTCGTGACCGTAAACGAGGCGAACTCGTTCGCCCGGCCGTGGATCGGGATCGTGACTCCCGAGCGAACGCCGAATTCGGCACCTTCGGCGAGAAACTTTCGCTGTGCTTTTGTCGCGAATACATGAATCTCGTCGGCGTCCCACACGAACGGCAGCAACGACCGTCCGGCGGCATTCACCACCGGATCGATGGCGCCATAGTCCTGTCCGGTATACCGCCGTGCCCACTTTTCCGGGTAAGTCGTCGAATAGAACGGTGCATCGGAATTGTACGGAACGCGAACGGCACGATAGGCGAAGCGATTGAATCCCAGTTTCCCTACGCTATTGACCGCAGCGTCCCGCCGAACGTCCGCGTCGGCGACGTCTCGGACGGCATCAACAAAGTCGATGACCGCGTCGTCCATTGCAGTGCCTCACTCCCTGCATTTTTTCTTTTCATGATACGCCCATGCGGAGAGCTTTTCCATCTCGCGTAGCGCAGGGCCCCGAAATGGCCGAAATCCGGGAATGGCGAAACGGCTCGGTCGCCTTCAGACAATTTTTCGGG
>CBDVDY010000276.1:0-4154 GCA_965372875.1 uncultured Alphaproteobacteria bacterium
TCCAAATGCTTGTCGAGGGTGGGCTCGGTCACGTGATTCACGTAATTCGAGATCGTCTTGACGCCGACCGCCAGCACCACTTCGAGAATCTGCGCCTTGGTAAAGCCGGCGTCGAGGAAGGCCTGCTGTTCGGCCTCGCTGGTCCAGCCGCGATTCTCGACGACCTTGGTGCAATAGGCGCGCAGGGCCGAAAGGCGCGGGTCGGCGATGGGCGTATTATCGCGGATCGCCTGGACCACGTCGTCGGGCATTTCGGCGCGGCCGGCGGCCATGGTGTGGGCGGCGACGCAATAATCGCAGCCGTTAATGCGGCTGGTGGTCAGGAGCAGAAGCTGCTGCTCGACCGGGCTGAAGGAGCTGTCGGCGGCCAGGATGCCGGAGAGCGTCGCGTAGCCCTTCGCCGCCGCCGGCGATTCGGCCATCTTGCCCATTAGGTTGGGGACGAAACCAAACCTCTCGACCACCTTGGCCAAGGTCGGGCGCGATCCCTCGGGCGCGGTTTCCTGGGTGTAGACGTGCTCGAATAGGCTCATTGCAACTCCTCCTGTCGGCGCTTCATTCGTCGGGCCGGCGCGTCCCGCCGCGCTCGTGGTTGGTCCGGCCGCCGCCCTCCGGGGATGAGGATACGCGCGGGGGTGAATCGCGCGGCGGAGCGACGGCGACCAATCCAAGATTCAACACAAGCAATGGCGGGCGGTCAACGGAATTTTTGACCTTTCGTTCAACTATTTGTGACCTGGAAGGCCGGCGCGGTTCGCGCTACGCGGCGTTCCTGCGGGGAATGAACCGGGTGGCCGCGGCCTTCTAGTCGAGGCTGGCCAGGACGATATCGGCGATGTCCCTGAGCCGCTCGCGGTCGGGCGTGACCTTGGACATGACGCGCAGGCCCTGAACCGAGCCGACCAGGAAGCGCGCCAGCGCGCGCGGCTCTCTGTCGGAGCGCACCTCGCCGCGGGCCTGGGCGTCGGCGAGGCGGCGGGTGAGTACGTCCTCCAAATCACCCAAATTGCTGGCGACCTTTTTTGCCACCGCGCGGTCGTGCGGGGTCAACTCGACCGCCGTGTTGGTGACAAAACAACCGCGGCGGCTTTTGTCGGTGACCGCCGTTTCCACCAGTGCGCGCAGGAGTTCCGCCAGCGCTTCGCGGATCGGCCGGTCCTCGTTTTCCAGCAGGCGGGGCGCCGAATACTTGGCCATGTAGCGGTCCATGGCGGCGTCGAACATACCGGCCTTGCTGCCGAAGGCGGCGTAAAGACTGCCGCGCTGTACGCCCGTGGCCTCGACCAGATCCTGCACCGAAGTCGCCTTGTAGCCCTGCCGCCAGAAGACTTCGATCGCCTTGTCGATTGCCTGGTCGGGGTCGAATTCCCTTGGTCGCGCCATCTAATCCCTCGCCTATTGGCTACAACCATGAGGGTTTCGGACAAAAAGTTCAAGAACCGATACGCCACCCGTGAAACAGCCGAATTCCCTGGTTTAACCTCCCCGGCGGGAGCCATGTACGATCGCACCGCACCCCGCTCTAGCCGTTCCGCGCCAGGCAGGTGACGAAGGCGCGCGCGAGCCGCCGCATGAGCGTGAAATAGGCCTCCGGGCCCGGCGCCAGGCCGACGCCCAGGGGGTCGAGCACGCCGAGCCGGACCCCGGTACCCTCGGTCAGCCGCGCCGCCAGCGCCGGCGCGAATTGAGGCTCGGCGAAGAGGCAGCGCACGCCGCGCCCGCCAGCCTCCGCCAGCAACAGGTTGCGGATGTTCCGAACCCGCCTTGCGCCCGGCGGTCGGCCGGGGCGCACGGTGACCGCGCCGGCGTTGGCCAGTTTGTAGCGGCGCTCGAAATGTCCGTAGGCGTCGTGGAAGACGACATAGGGGACGGCGCGCACCGGCGCCAACGCCGCCGCCAGGTCGCGGTCGAGGGCATCGAGCCGCGCGGCCAAGCGCGCGCCGTTGGCGACGTAGGCCGGCGCGTTGACCGGATCGGTCTCGGTCAGCGCCATGGTCATCGCCGCAACCATTGCCCGCGCGTTCGCCGGATCGAGCCAGACGTGCGGGTCGGCGTTCGCTTGCCGGCGCAATCCGGATACGGCGGCGAGTTCGACGATTCGCGCGCGGCCAGCGAGCGTGCTCAGCGGCTTCTCGAGGAACGCTTCCAGTCCGGGCCCAGCCCAGAACACGATATCCGCCCGGGCCAGCGCCCGCGCGGCCGACGGCTTGAGCCGGGCGTTGTGCGGCGAACCGCCGCCCACGACCAAAAGACGCGGCGCGCCCACCCCGCCCATCACGCCGGCGGCCAGCGAATGAATCGGCATGATACTGGCGACCACGAGCGGCGCCGCCGCGCGGGGTGCTGCCGCGCTGGGCCCGGCGGCCGAACCCGCGTCGGGAGTGGCGTCGGAAATTGCTGCTGGCTTGGCTGCAAGCGCCGCGCCGGCCAGCACCACGAACGAAATCACGGCCAGGGCCGCCAACGTCCGGCTCGCGGAGGCGACTTCCCCTGGCCTTTGCCCACGCCCTGGCCCTGGCGAAAATCTCCGTGCCGGGCGCGCCAGCCCCGCCGGGCGCCGCGCGCGCTTTATGCTTTCGGGAAATTTCATTATGATATAACATAACAATTGCGATTGACCGCGTCCACCGGAGTGGGTTCCAATCCGCCCGGGGCCGCCCGGGGCCGCCCGATCCGAGGAATGCCCGAACCGAGGAGCGTCCGTCATGGCCCAGCGACCCAAAGCGACGAACGCCGTCCTCGGCCCGTTCAAGGTCCGGCGCCACAACCACGATCGATGCGTCGCCGAGGCGGTGGCGGCGGCGGACGCGCTGTGCGCGCGGCGCGGCCTGCGCCTGACCGAGTTGCGCCGCCGCGTGCTCGAGCTGGTCTGGGGGCGGCACCAGCCCATGGGCGCCTACGATATTCTCGAGGAGTTGCGCCGCGAGCGCCGCCGCGCCCAGCCGCCGACGGTCTACCGGGCGCTCGAATTCCTGATGCAGAACGGCCTGGTGCACCGCATCGAATCGCTGAACGCCTTCGTCGGTTGCGGCGCCCCCGGCCGGCCGCACGGCGGCCAGTTCCTGATCTGCCGGCGCTGCCGGGCGGTGGCCGAAATGGACGATTCCGAGATCGCGTCGGTACTTTCGCGCAACGCCGCGCGCGCCGGTTTTCGCGTCGCCCGGCAGACGGTCGAGCTCGACGGTCTGTGCAGCGCCTGCGACCGCGCCGGCGGCCTGGACGCGGAGCCGGCGCGCCGACGATCGGCGCCCCGATGATCGGCGCGCCAATAATCAGGCCGGGCGGCGATGGCTCGCCGCTGGTCGAGGCCGCGGGCATCAGTGTGCGCTTCGGCAATCGCGTCGTGTTGCGCGACGTCGGCCTGACCGTATCCCCGGGCGAGATCGTCACGCTGATCGGTCCGAACGGCTCGGGCAAGAGCACGCTGGTGCGCGTCATCCTCGGCCTCGTGGCGCCGGAGGCCGGGCAGGTCCGCCGCCGTGCCGATATGCGCGTGGGCTACGTGCCGCAGGACTTCCAGGTCGATCCGGCGCTGCCGATTTCGGTGCGGCGTTTCCTGCTTCTGTCGGCGCCCGACGCTGCCCGACGAACGAAAGGCGGCATCGAAGCCACGCTCGAGGAAATCGGCGCCGGCCACACCATGGACAGCCCCCTGCAGATGCTTTCGGGCGGCGAGTCGCGGCGCGTGCTGCTGGCGCAAGCGCTGCTGCGCGAGCCCGAACTCCTGGTCCTCGACGAGCCCGGCGCCGGCGTCGATGCCGGCGGCCAGGCCGAGCTTTACGATCTGATCCGGGCGGTGCGCGACCGGCGCGGCTGCGGCGTGCTGCTGGTGTCGCACGATTTGCATCTGGTGATGGCGGCGACCGACCGGGTGATCTGCCTGAACCACCATGTCTGCTGCTCCGGCCGGCCCGAGGCGGTGAGCCGCGACCCCGAATATCTCGCCCTGTTCGGCCCGGACCTGGCGCGCGCGCTGGCCGTCTACACCCACGATCACGATCACAGCCACGATCTTTCGGGCGAAGAGCACGGCCGTGGATGATTTCCTGTTGCGCGCGCTGCTTGCCGGCCTGGGCGTGGCGCTGGTGGCCGGGCCGTTGGGCTGTTTCGTGGTCTGGCGGCGCATGGCCTATTTCGGCGCGACGCTGGCGCAC
>CBDVDY010000277.1:0-4145 GCA_965372875.1 uncultured Alphaproteobacteria bacterium
CAGGGCGCCGGCCCCGGCTTCGGCACCCACATCGTCGACGTCGAGGTCGACAAGGAGACCGGCCGCGTCCAGGTGCTGCGCTACACGGTGGTGCAGGACGCCGGCAAGGCGATCCATCCGGCCTACGTGGAGGGGCAGTTCCAGGGCGGCGCCGTGCAGGGCATCGGCTGGGCGCTGAACGAGGAATACGTCTATGGCGAGGACGGGCGCCTGCAGAATCCCGGGTTCCTCGACTACCGCATGCCGGTGGCCTCCGACGTGCCGATGATCGAGGCGGTCATCGTCGAGGTGGCCAACCCGAACCATCCCTACGGCGTGCGCGGCATCGGCGAGGTGCCGATCATCCCGCCGATGGCGGCGATCGCGGCGGCGGTCGAGAACGCCGTCGGCCTGCGCCTGCGCGACCTGCCGATGTCGCCGCCAAGGGTGCTGAAGGCGCTCGGGGAAGCCGCGAACGGAAGCGCCAAGGGGTAGGGAAGTGGCCCGGGTGGTGCTCACCGGAAATCTGAGGCAGTTCACCGGCGGCGAGGCGGAGTTCGACCTGGCGGCCGGCAACATCCGGCAGCTGTTCGAGCTGCTGGGCGCGCGCTACCCCGATATCAAGCCGCTGATCGAGGCCGATCTGGCCGTCGCCATCGACGGCGAGATATACCAGGACGCGCTTCTCCAGCCGATCCCGCCGGAGAGCGAGGTGCATCTCCTGCCGCGCATCGCCGGCGGCTAGGGTGACGGCGCGCCGGGTGGTCAGGCGGCCGGCTCCTCGGACACCGCAATCATGAGCTTGCCAGCGTTGCTCCCGTCGAACAATTTGGTCAAGGCCGCGGGCGCGTTCTCGAGGCCGTCCACGATATCGACCCGGTATTTCAGCCTGCCGTCGCCCAGCCAGCGGACCAGCGCCTCTCTCGCCTCGCCGAAGCGGCCCGCATAGTCAAGAATGATGAATCCCTGGATCGTGGCCCGCTTCAAAAGGACGTTGCGAAACATATAGGGGCCGGGCACCGGCGCGCGGGCATTGTATTGTGCGATCAGGCCGCAGAGCGCGATCCTGGCGCCCACGTTGATCCGACCCAGGACGTGGTCGAGGATGGCGCCGCCGACGTTCTCGAACACCACGTCGACACCGTTGGGGCAGTGCCTTGCCAGCGCTTCGGGTACGTCCTCCGTCTTGTAGTTTATGGCCGCGTCGTAACCGAGCTCCTCTTTTATCCAGCGGCATTTCTCGTCGTTGCCGGCGATGCCGACGGCGCGGCAACCCTCGATCTTCGCGATTTGCCCCACGAGCGAGCCCACCGCCCCCGCCGCCGCGGTCACGACCACTGTCTCGCCGGGCCGCGGCCGGCCCACGTCGAGGAGCCCGAAATAGGCGGTGAAGCCGATGTTGCCGACCACCGCCATATAGGCGGTGAGGGGCAAGCCGTCGCTTTTCGGCACCCGGGCGCGCAACGCCTCGGGCGCGAGGACGGCATACTCCTGCCAGCCCCAAACACCCTGGACGACGTCCCCCGGCGAGAAGTCGGGATGCGCCGAGTCCGAGACGATGCCGAGCGTTACGCCGCGCATGACGTCGCCGATGGCGACCGGAGGCAGGTAGCTCTCCTCGTCATCCAGCCACATGCGACTGGCGGGGTCGAGCGAGAGGTAGACCGTGCGCACCAGTATCTTGCCGTCGGCGAGCGCCGGCAGCGGCGCCTCGCGCCATTCGAACATGCCGGGCTCGATCCCCCCTTCCGGACGCGCCACAAGCCTCCACTGGCGGTTCACAGGCTCGTTCATCGTTCCTCCTTTTCGCGGGCCGGATGCCGGCCGCTCCTCGCTGCCGCGCCGACGGTATATTTTTGCGCTTCGTCATCTCGGAATCAACGACAACGCGCCCGGCCTTTGCGTTCTATTGGCAGAGCATCGACTTGAAATCCTTGGCCCGGAATTTGGCGCGCCGCCGCGCCTTGCCTTGCTTACGCCATATCGAATTGCTACCAAGGCGGCATGAGCCAGCCGGTCCGCATTGCCCCGTCGATCCTGTCCGCCGATTTCGCCAATTTGGCCGAGGAGCTGCGCGCCGTCACCGCGGCCGGCGCCGACTACATCCACGTCGACGTCATGGACGGGCATTTCGTGCCCAACCTGACCATCGGCCCGCCGGTGGTCGCGGCCCTGCGCCCGCATTCCGAGCTGATCTTCGACGTGCACCTGATGATCGCCCCGGTCGATCCCCTCATCCCGGATTTCGCCGACGCCGGCGCCGATATCATCACCGTCCATCCCGAGGCCGGGCCGCACCTGCACCGCACGGTGCAGCTCGTCAAGTCGCTGGGCAAGAAGGTCGGCGTGGCGCTCAACCCCGGCACCCCGGTCGACGCGGTCGACAACGTGCTCGACGAGATCGATCTGGTGCTGGTGATGAGCGTCAACCCCGGCTTCGGCGGGCAGTCCTTCATCCCCTCGCAGATCGGCAAGATCAGGGCCTTGCGCGCGCGCATCGACGCGTCCGGGCGCGACATCGATTTGGAGGTCGACGGCGGCATCAATTTCGAGACCGCGCCCGAGGCCATCGCCGCCGGCGCCAACGTGCTGGTCGCCGGCACCGCCACATTCGCCGGCGGACCCGATTCCTACGCCGACAACATCCGCCGCCTGCGCGGCGGCTGAGAAGTGGCGCCGGCGGAACCCTCCGGCGCGGCGGGGACGGTGGACCCGTACCGCTCGGGCGTGGCGCCGGCGCGGCGAACCGGCTCTCAGCGGCTGCGCGACGCCTGGTGCGGGAGTTCGCTCTACCAGTGGCGGATAGCTGGCCGCGCGCCCGGACGCCTGGCCTTCGCGCCGAGCGATCCCTGGCCCGGCGACATGGCGCGCGGCCACGCGCTGCTCGACCCGGCGCTTTCCTTCGCCGGCGGCCAGCCGCCGCCGGGGCGGCGGGCCGGCGCGGATTTCGGCGGCTACGATACCGACGGCCACATCGACGGCGGCCCGCACGGCTTCGGCTGGCTGCGGGATTTGCACGCCGCCGGAAGCGACGCCGCCCGCGCCCGGGCCCGCGATCTGGTGCTCTCCTGGATCGATAATTTCGGCCGCTGGGACGCGCTGGCCTGGCGGCCCGACGTCGTCGGGCGGCGGCTGGCCGCCTGGATCATGCAGTACGAGTTCTATAGCGTCGGCGCGGACGGCCAGTTCAGCGCCCGGCTGCTGGACAGCCTGTGCCGCCAGGCCCGCCATTTGGACAAGGCCGCGCGGCGCGCGCCGGACGGCGCCCCCCGGTTTGCCGCCGCCAGGGGTCTGGTGATCGCCGGCCTGGCGCTGCCGGGGACCGAGAGCTGGCTGCGCACCGGCCTGGCGCTGCTCGCGGCCGAGCTGGCGCGTCAGGTGCTGGCGGACGGCGGCCACCGCCAGCGGGCGCCGGATATCCAGCTCGTGGTGCTGCGCGATCTGGTCGATATTCGCACTTCCCTCGCGGCGGCGCGGCACGAAATCCCGGCGGCGCTGAATTCGGCGATCGAGCGCATGGCGCCGATGCTGCGCTTCTTCCGCCACGGCGACGGCGGGCTGGCGTCGTTCAACGGCTCCGGCGAGGGCGACCCGTTCGCGGTCGATCTCGTGCTTTCGGAGGCCGAGGCGCCGGGGCGTCCGCCGGCCGAGGCGCCGGAGAGCGGCTTCCAGCGCCTGGCTGGCGGCGATACCGTATTGATCGCCGATTTCGGCGTGCCGCCGCCGCCCGGGTTCGATATGCGCGCGCACGCCGGCACGCTGAGCTTCGAGATGAGCGCCGGCGCGGACCGGCTGATCGTCAATTGCGGCGCCGCGTCCCAGGACGAGCCGGATTGGGCGGACCACACGCGCGCCACCGCCGCGCACGCGACGCTCGTGGTCGACGACACGAATTCCGCCGAGGTGCTGCCGGGCGGCGGGCTCGGGCTGCGGGCGCGCAACGCCACCTGCACGCGCAGCGAGGCGGACGGCGCGGTCTGGCTCGACATGCATCACGACGGCTACGCGGGCCGGTTCGGCCTGATCCACCACCGGCGCCTGTACCTGGCGCCCGGCGGCGGCGATTTGCGCGGCGAGGATCGCCTGGCCGGGCTCATGGAGGGGCGGCCCTTCGCCGTGCGGTTCCATCTGCATCCCGCGGTCGAGGTGCTCGACCACCCGGCCGG
>CBDVDY010000278.1:0-4143 GCA_965372875.1 uncultured Alphaproteobacteria bacterium
GGGGCCGCGTACTCCGGGGCCATGGATTCCTGGATCATGGACTCCAGAGCGGTGGATTCGTTCGGCGTGAGCTGCATCGGCTCGGTTTCCCGGGGCGCGGTTTCCTGGGGCTCGGACCAGGTGGCCGCCGGCTCCATGGTTGCCGGGGCGTCGGTCGTTTCGGCGGGCGCGGCGCCGGCGGGCGCCTGGCCGGTCTGGCCGGCCGGTTCGGCGGCGCTCGCGGGATCATCGAAGGGCTTGTTGGTCACGATGGATTTGGTGGTATCGCCCAGGTTGGTGACCGTGGAGACGACCGAGGGCGGCACCGGCATCAGCGGGGCGACGATCTCCCAGGCGCCGTCGCCGGCCTTGCAGGCGCGGAAGGCCCGCTCGACCGTATAGGAGCCGCGCGGCCGCACCTTGTAGTTGACGGTGCGGCACGGCGTCTCGGCCAGCACGATCTCGACCGTCGCCTCCGGGCCGGCCTCGGCGGCGGCGATCGCGGCGGCCTCGGCGGCGAAGGGCAGCAGCGGCATTGGCGGTATTTTCTCGACGGGCGTTTGGCCCGCGGACACCGTCTCGCCGGGCTCCATCTCCCCGGGCGCGCCGTCGGCCGGCGTTTTTTGCGCCGCCCTCGCCTTGGCATTGGCCTTGGCCTGGGCCTTGGCCCGGGCTCGGGCGATTGCCACCCGGGGCGGCGGCGGCGGCCGCAGGACTTTCGCCTGGGCGGGCGAGAGCTGGGGCGGCAAGTCCTGGTAGGGCGGCGCCGGCGGTTCGCGCAGCAGCATGACCGTCTTGATGTCGCGGGCCGGCCGCACCAGCGGCGCATAGACGTAGCCGATGGCCCGGCCCTGGTGGCCGGCCATGATCCATTTCGAGCCGGCCACGCGGGCGATGGCGACGAAGGTATCGACCCGCCGCAGGCGCCGGCGGACGGGGTAGGACTCGCCCGGCCCGGCGCGCAGATCGATGGGGAAGTTGGGCTGGTAGGGCTGACCGATGATCTCGGCGAGCGGCGCCTTTACCACGCCCCGTTCGCGCACGTTGACGACGCGGCGCCGCACGCTGGTGGTTTCGTCGACCTCGATCGAGGCGCGCGAGCCGGTCTCGGCGATGGTCCAATGCATGGGGTGGCCGGCCAGGCCGATCTCGAGCATGCGGGCGGAGCGGTCGGCGATTTCGTTGGAATCGGTCTCGCCGACGCTGGCGCCGACCTGACGGCCGAAATAGCCGCGGCCCGGCTCGCTCACGCCGAGCACGCCCTTGACCATGCCCTGCACCGCAAAGACGGTCACCATGGCGCCCTCGCAGCCCGCCAGCCCGCCGGCCGCCAGCAGCAATATGCCGATCCTGAAACCACGCGCCGTCATCGAACCTGCCCCCGGGCAAGAGGCGGAGGGTGCGCTAAGATCCTGAAAAACAGGAAGAAACGCACCTCTCCGGTCCCGCCGAGTGTTACACGGGGCGGCTAAAGGAAGCCTTAAGGGCTTTGTTGGCGCCGGTTCCGCTCAGTTCGATTCGGCGACCGCGCGGGGGGCGACTTGCCAGGCGCCGTCGCCGGCCTTGCAGGCGCGGAAGCGGTATTTTTGCGCGGCGCCGCCCTCGGGCGCGAGCTCGTAGAGCACGTTGCGGCACGGCGTCCGCACCAATACGGTCTCGACCTCGACGCCGGCGTCGGGTTTGCCGGCCGCCGGATCGCCGGAATCGTCCGCCGATTGCGGGTCGAGCAGGCCCATGGCGCCGGCGGCCAAGGCGGCCGCTTCCCTGGCCGGGCGCAACAGCGGCGCGTAGACGTAGCCGATGGCCCTTCCCTCGCGGCCCACCATCAGCCATTTGACGCCCCGGACCTTGGCCAGGGCGGTCAGGATCTCGCCCTTCTCCAGGCGGCCGATAATTTTGTGCTTGGTGCCCGGGCCCGAGCGGATGTTGGCTCTGCCGGTGGCCCGGTAGGGGCTGCCGACGATCTCGGCCAGGGTTGCGTTGGCCAGGCCCAAATCGCGGATGCTGGTGATGCGGCGGCGCTCCTTGACCCGCTTGCCGGCCTTGATCCAGCCGCTGGCGCCGGATTTCGGGCTGCTCCAGGCGACCGATTCTTCCGGCGCCGCCGTCTCCAGCGCCTCGGCCAACGTGCCGGACAGCAGCGCGGCATCGTCCGCGCCGATGCTGTCGCCGGTCTGCCGGTCGATGAAGCCGCGCTCGCCGCCGCCGGAAAACAGGCCCTTCGCCTGACCGTACCAGGAATTGGCGGTCTGACTCATGCTCTCGCAGCCGCCCAGCGCGCCGGCGGCCAGCAGCAGTACCCCAAGCTTGAACACACGCGTGGTCATTGCACGATC
The DNA here is from genome assembly GCA_965372875.1 of uncultured Alphaproteobacteria bacterium. Lineage (GTDB taxonomy): Bacteria > Pseudomonadota > Alphaproteobacteria > CBDVDY01 > CBDVDY01 > CBDVDY01. The sequence continues at coordinate 2,316 of CBDVDY010000278.1, forward strand.
TCCTAGTGTCCTGCCCCGGAAATTCGGGCTACGAATTTTCGGGACAAGCAGGCCACTAACGATGCGGTTCTAGTGTGATTCAGCCGCCAAATTTCGTCACATCAATGTGACAAAATCCGGAACCATCACACTAGTATTTGCCGGGCGACTAGAGCGTCTAGAGCCGCCCGGGCGGATCAGCGGACGATTCGGAGAATTCGCGATAAGCTTTTGAAAATTAATCGAAAAACGGGAATTCCCGAGCCAATTCGAGTCTTAGCCCGGGATTCATGAAGGATCTGTTAAAGGCGCCGGGAGGGGGGGCGCTAAAGCGGGCGCTCGAAGATCGTCACCACGGCGCCGTCCCATTCGATTTCCCGGTTGACGCTCCAGCCGGCGCGCTCGAACAGCGCCTGGGCGGTCGCGGTGCCGGCATAGAGCCGGGGCCCGCCGCCGCTGCGGGCGGCCAGCGCGCGCGCCTCGGATGCGGCGCGGTCGAGCAGCGCCAGCGCCAGGCCGCGCCGGCGGTGTCGGCTGGCGACGTAAAGACCGCCGAGCCACGGCCCCAGGGGCGGCAGGGTCTCGGGCGGCAAATCCTCGAACGAGCTGGCGCGCAAGCTGACCGTGCCCACCGGCCGGGGGGCCGTGACGCCGCCCGCATCGTCGGCGTTCTCGGTGAACGCCACCAGGGTCAGCGGCAGGGCGTTGAGGCTCATGCCCTCGAGGATCTCCGCCTCCACGTCGGCCAGCTTCCAGGCGCCATAACGCCGGCGCCATTCGGCCTGGAACCAGCGCGCGATCTGCCGCGCCGCCTGGGGCTGGTCCGAGAGATAGTCGATGCGCGTCGTGCTCATGCCCGGATCATACGCCGATCGGCGAACGCCGCGCCATGCCACGGGGTCACGCCGTGGGCAAAACGGAATTGGCTGCAACCGGTCGGAAAGGGCTTTGCGCCCAACTAGTGCGCCTGGTGCCCGCGCATCTGGTAGCGGCCGTCCTCGATGCCGACGAAGATGTCGGTCACCTGGGGATGGGAGACCGGCTCGCCGGTATCGTCGATCTGCAGGTTCTGCTCCGAGACATAGGCGATGTAGGTGGTCTCTTCGTTCTCGGCGAGCAGGTGATAAAACGGCTGGTCCTTGCGCGGGCGCACGTCTTCCGGGATCGAATCCCACCACTCGTCGGTGTTCGAGAACTCCGGGTCGACGTCGAAAATAACGCCGCGGAACGGAAAGATCCGATGCCGGACGATGTCCCCGATCTGGAACTTGGCGGTTCTCATGGACATGGCGAACGGACCCTCCTGCGACCGCGATATCCCATGATCGTACTTAAGATAGGTTAATGTGAAGTTTTCGAATCGAGATATCAAGGGGCAATTTGCCGCGGAATCGTGCCGTTTTCCGTCGGAATTCGGCGGGACTCAGGGCGCCCGCGCGAATTGACGGCGGGCCGGAAGGGGTGAGTCCTAGCCCTCGCCGCCGATCACCTCGAGGAGCTCGCGGAACTCGCGCGGGCTCAGGCCGCTCTCCTTGCGCAGCGCCTCGAGCCGCCCCTCGTCGGCCAGCGCCTCTTCGCCGATCAGCGCGCGCAGCACGCCGAGCCCCGGGCCCGAGAGCTGGGCGCCGGTCAGGCGGTAATCCTCGAACGCCTCCCAGGTAAACGGCACCCACTTTTTGACGATCCCGCAGATCGCCTCGGCGTAGGCGCGGATCTCGTACTGCGCGTGCGGGTCGGCGCGCAGGCCGAGGAAATGCAGCAGGTTATGCAGGTCGATCTTCCAGTACCACTGGGTGTAGTAGTTGGTCGGCAGCACCATGCGCGCCAGCTCGCGCGCCAGCCCGGCGCG
>CBDVDY010000279.1:0-4135 GCA_965372875.1 uncultured Alphaproteobacteria bacterium
ACCGCGAACAGGTTGGCGGCGCCGTTGCGCGAGCGCGAGAAGCCGTAGCCGAGGCGGATAAAGCTTCGCTCCGTGGCGCCGTAGAGACGCGCGAACGCGACAATCTCCTCGGCGTCGAGGCCGGTGATCTCCGCCGCCCATTGCGGCGTGCGGGTCTTCGCGTGGGCCTCCAGCTCGTCCGGCGCGTCGGTGTATTTCGCCATGTAGTCGCGGTCGGCATAGCCCTCGGCGAACAGCACGTGGATCATCGCCGCCACCAGCGCCCCGTCGGTGCCGGGCCGCAGGGCGATGTGCCGGTCGGCGACCTCTGCGGTGGGCGTGCGGTAGGGATCGACCACCACCAGCTTGGCGCCGCGCTCCTTGCGGGCCCGGCTGACGTGGGTCATCACGTTGACCTGGGTCGAGACCGGGTTGCCGCCCCAGCTGATGATCAGGTCGGACTCCGCCATCTCGCGCGAATCCGTGCCGTATTTTGCGCCCACCCCGGCCTGCCAGCCGGCATTGGCCAACGAGCTGCAAATGGTGCTGTGCTGGCGGGAATATTTCATCGCGTGGCGCAGGCGTTCGATGCCGTCGCGCTGCACCAGCCCCATCGTGCCGGCATAGAAATACGGCCAGACCGCTTCGGAACCATGCGCCTCGGCCGCCCGGGCGAGCGCAGCGGCGACCTCGTCCAGCGCCTGGTCCCAGGATATCGGTGCGAACCCCTCGGGCCCGCAGCCCTTGTCGCCTGTCCGTTTGAGCGGCGTCGACAGGCGGTCCGGATGGTGCACCCGCTCGGCGTAGCGCGCCACCTTGGCGCAGACCACGCCCGCGGTATAGGCATTGTCCCCGGCCCCGCGCACCCGGCCGATGGTGCGCGAATCCAGCCGCTCGACCTCCAGCGCGCAGACGCTGGGGCAGTCGTGCGGGCAGGTCGACTGGACGATCTCGGGCTTTCCGGCCGGTGCTCCGTCGGGCGCCATCACGCGGCTCCTTGCGCTCGTTTAGCTACCCTCGGATATATAAGCCAGATCGCGGCCGCGGGCAAAGGGGGCGTTGGGGATCGCCGGATTCCAGGTGGACGATTAGCCATGCGAATACGGTAAGGGCGGGTTTGAAACCCGCCCCTACGCGTGGCTGCAGCCAGATTGAACCAAAGCTTACTCGCCGCCTTCCGGTTTCTTCGGTTCGCCGCGCATTCCGCCGCGCATGCGGTGATGCCGGTCTTCGCGCGAGAGCGCGCCGTCGCCGTTGCGGTCCAAGCGCTTGACCAAATTCCCGAACCGGTCGCTGAGCTCTTCGCCGGTTATGGCGGCGTCGCCGTCCGGATCGAGCCGCTGGAACCGGCGCACCATCATGGGCCGCGACATTTCGAGCCAAACGCCCTCGAACTCCTCCAGCGACAGCTTGCCGTCCTTGTTCGAATCGTGACGGGCCAGGCGGTCGGCCAGCGCCTTGTCGATTTCGGCCTGGGTGACTTTTCCGTCCTCGTTGGCATCGGCGGTCTTGAAGAATTGATGAACAGCCATGCCGCGCATGTGCCCGCCGCGCATCATCCCCATGCCGTGCATGCCGCCACTCATATGCCGGCCGCCCATCATGTGCCGGCCTTGGCCCTGCCCGCCGCGATGGGCATAGCTCGTGCCGGCCAGCGCCAAGCCGCCAATCGTGGCCGCGATCGCGCCGGCGATCAGGATTTTGCTTCTGGTTTTCATCGATTCGCTCCTTCGTCGCGTTGCGTTGCCACATATATGGCGAACAAATGTGGCGATTGCATGTCACAGGCCGATCCGGGAACGGCCCGCGCTCTACTCCACGTGGATCGTGCCCTTGGGCTTGAAGGCGTGGAAGGCGAAGGCGAAGCTGATGTCGTGCACGATGTCCTCGAGCCCGTTCGCCGTCTGGCGCTGCACGATGACGTTGCCGATGTCGCGTCCCTCGGCGATGATGCCCGTGTCGAGGGCCGAGTTCTGGCCCGGCTCCCAGCGAATGACGATGTCGCCCTTGATAATTTTTTTCTTTTTACGCAAGAGACTTAGCGCCCAGGCTTCGTCCTCGATGACAATTACGCGTTCGAGCGGCGCGATGGTTTCCGGCAGGGACCCGAGAAAAAATCCGGGCAGCGGCGAGCGTCGCGAATCGTAGCCCCGGTAGGGGTTGGCGCCATAGCGCCGCATGCCCGCGCGGGTCGGCACCAGCACCTTGGTATCGTTGCCGCGGGCGCGGAACTTGGCGAAGGATTCGACGCGCACCGGCAGCATCTTGAGCCGCTTGCCGGTCAGCTCGCCGATGATGGCCTCGCCCAGGAACTGCTGCCACCAGCTTTCGGTCTGGCGGTCGTACATGACCATGTCGGAATGCCGGAGCTTGCCGGTGGTGCCGAAATCCAGCACCAGCCCGTCGAGCCGCCGGTCGAACACCACGGCCGAGTTGCACAGCGGGCAGAAGGTCACGGAAACCGGCACCCCGCCCACCGTGTCGTTGACGATCTCGTGCCACATCAGGATGCGCAGGGGATAGGCGCGGGTGTCGCCGTTGATCGAGACGGTGATCACCGGCTCGGTATCGGCGATGCCGATATCGGCGCTCTCGGCCACCGGCACGAAGGTCGGATTGTCGACCGCCGGGATGCCGTCCTTGGGCGGCCCGCCCGAGAGGATTTCGCTGAACGGCACCGAGGCCTTCGAGAAATCCGTCTTCGGCCACGCGCGCTTCCAGTATTCGGGGTTGGCCGAACTGGGCCCGGCGGCCCACCACAGCGCGACGACGGCCACCAGCCCGGCCAGCGCCAACTGCGCGATCCGCTTTCCGCCAAGGGATTTAAGCCATTTCGTTGAAGCCATGCAAACATCCTCCTGCCCTGAAATGTCGGCGAGAGAGCCGCCCGGCGCAAGCCTCGGCGTGTCACATTTTGGTGAGGGAAAGCCGGGCGCCCTACCGCTTTTTCGGGTTCAAGGCGTCCCACTCGGCGTCGCTCAGCTCGGAGAGGTGCGCGAAGCTGCCGGCGCCGCCCTTGAGCCAGGCGCCGCCGTCGATGGTGACGCATTCGCCGTTGATGTATTCGGCCTCGTCGGCCAGCAGATAGGCGGCCAAATTGGCGAGCTCGATATGCTCGCCGACGCGGCCCAGGGGCGCGCGGGTCCCGGACTGGTTCTCGAGCTTTTTCGGCACCAGCCGCGACCAGGCTCCTTCGGTCGGGAACGGCCCCGGTGCGATGGCGTTCAGGCGCACGCCGCGGCCGCCCCACTCGACCGCCAGGCTGCGCGTCATCGCCAGCACGCCCGCCTTGGCCATGGCCGACGGCACCACGTAGGCCGAGCCCGTCCAGGCGTAGCTGACGACGATGGACAGCACCTGCGCCTTGTGGCCCAGCGCCAGCCAGCGCTTGCCGCAGGCCAGCGTCATGTAGCCGGTGCCGTGCAGCACGATGCCGAGCACCGAATCGAGGGCGCGGTGCGACAGCGTCTCGGTGCGCGCGACGAAATTGCCGGCGGCGTTGTTGAGCAACACGTCGAGCGGCCGTTCGGCGAACAGCGCCTCGACCAGCGCCTCGACCGCCTGCGCGTCGCGCACGTCGCATTGCCGCCAGCTCGTACGGCCCGGATAATCGGCGTTGAACTCGGAGGCGGTTTGCTCCAGCACCTCCTTGCGCCGGCCGCAGATCACCAACTCGGCGCCCAGCTCGACGAAACGCCTGCCCATGCTCTTGCCCAGCCCGGTACCGCCGCCGGTCACCAGAATGCGCTTGTCCCGTAACAGATCTTCGCGGAACATCGTGCCGCCCTCCCCTTTTGCCGCGTCGCCAACAGATGTACCGCGCCGGCCCCGATCTGGCTATGATCGCGTATCGCGCATGGATGGGAATGGGGCATGCGGCGCCTGACGAACCGCGCTCGATGTCCCGCTTGGACTGCCGGTAAGGTCGGCGCCGTCAGTGCGGATCGGATTTTCAGCGCTGGTCGGCTGCACGTGATCCGACGACCTTGGCGCCGCGAGTTCGCGATGCCGATATCTGATTTCCAGAATCCGGGATTGCTACCCGTAGGATCGGGGCTATATTTAAAGATCACTTTAATTAAGGAGAAGTTATGGGAGGATAAGATGCCTATTCCGACCGAGCCTGTCGGCTCGCTGCCCCGTCCGATGAAGCTTC
>CBDVDY010000280.1:0-4121 GCA_965372875.1 uncultured Alphaproteobacteria bacterium
TGTGCGTTCAAACACCCTGGCTCGGGCCTCGACGAAGATATCCGGCAAATCCAGTCCCGGCGTAAACTTTATCCTCTTGGGCAGGACGATGATGCCGCCAAACAGGCCACGATTGATGGCCTCTGCCGGATGTTGGGCGTGATCGTGGAACGGCCAAGCCCCGACCATGGTCTCGTCGATATCGTAGGTGTAGGTCCAGGACTGAGTGGGACAGATCTCGTCGGAGCGGCGGCCTTCGCCACTTTGCAAGCCAAAGGGCCAGGCGCCATCCGATTCGATGCCGTATTCGAGCCCGTGCAGGTGAAACGAATGCGGCTCGTCGTCGCAATTCAAAACTTGAATACGGAGCCGGTCGCCCGGATAGGCATAGATCACCGTTCCCGGCACCCGGCGATCGAAGACCGGCTCGTTGATGTCGGCCTCGACCAACTTGTCGGCCTTGGGAATCAGGTAACTGGGGTCTTCGTATTCGCGGTAGACAAGCGCCGTTAGCGCGCGGGCCACAACCTCTGGGTCCGGTATCGTGCCGTTCTCGTGACCCTCGTTACGCATGCAATCGCGTCGATACTCGATCGGAGGCGCGGTCTTATTTTGTGGTTCTACGGGGCTGTAATCGTCGATCTGTTCGATCTTCAGATAGATATCGCGGAGCGCCATGGTTCAATCCTCCCCTGCAAATCTCCATCGATCGTGGAGGGCGTGCTTTGGACGATCATAGATTCCGCTGTTACATTCAGGCTCGCTTTGCCCGCAAATTTCGGAGAACGGTTGATCCGTTATTTTTATCCCTCCCAACTCTCGAGTGGCTATCACAACGTTGTATCGATATCGAGAGGATTAATTACCTCATTAGTTGTAGGGTGATCCACCAGAATTGTCGAACGACCGCAGTTCGCCGCCTCGCGAATCGAATCGGATAAGGGAATTAGTCTGAATCGAAAAACACGGATTCAAGGCACATTTCAGTGCTCTGCAGCATCACGGTATGAACGTCGAAATCGGCCAATGCGAAGGTCGGGAGCGCCGCGGAACGGCGTTGGCTCAGGGAGCATTCGGTCCTCCGGCTGGAGGAGCGGCACCGGGTGTGCTGATCGGTCGCCGGGCTTCCGCGGGAAGACGGCGGCGGGAGCCGCGGGCCAAGGCCCAGAGATAGCGGCCCGGGACTTTAAATAATGGCTATCGCTCACACCGACAGCAGCCGGTCGGCCTCGGCGATTTCGGCCGCCGCGCCGGCGAAGGCGGGGCGGGCGCGCAGGCGGGCGTCCCAGGATTCGAGGTTGGCGAAGGCGTCGGGGCCGGGCCCGCCGAGCCGTTTGGCGAAGAGCAGGCTCATGAAGGTGGCGATGTCGGCCACCGTCAGGATATCGCAAAGATAGTCGCGCCCCTCCAGCTCGCGGTCGAGCTCGCCGAGCAGGCGCTCGAGCGCGGCCTCGCCTTCCCGGCCGCCTTCTTCCGCCAGCCGCTGTTGTTCCGGATCGGGGTTCGGCGGCTCGGTGCGGACCATCAGCTTGACCAGCGGCGGCAGCAGCACCTCGTCGGCGCGCAGCTCGAGCAGGCGGCAGCGGGCCCGCGCCGCCGGCTCGGCGGGATACAGCGGCGGCTCGGGGTATCGGTCCTCCAAATACTCGAAGATCACGGTCGAATCGAACAGCGTCGTCTCGCCGTCGATCAGCACCGGCACCTGGCCCTTGGGGTTGGCGGCCAGCACGGCCGGGTGCTTGGGCGCGTAGCCTTCGGCCTGACTGAACGGCACCATCTCGCGCTCGAACGCCAGGCCCTTTTCGGCCAGGGCGATCTCGACCTTGCGCGAAAACAGGCTGAGCGGTCCGGAATAGAGTTTCATGGCGCTGGCCCGCCGCGTCACGATCGCGGCCCCGTGGCCGGATCGCCCCCATTTTCGCGGGTTGTCCGGGGTCCCGGCGATGATGTCAAAATGGGTTGCACGGCACAATCGTTCTCTGGCGAACCATCCCCGGGCCCGGAACCGGACCGGCGGCCAGACAGGTTCGGCGGCGGAAGGATAGCGGACGCGCCCGGTTAGACAGCCGCCATCGCCTGCCATAAAATGTGGGCCGGCGACCAATGTAGCGGGCCCGCGGCCACGCGGCGCGGCGCGCGATGGGGAACAGTCCATGCGTTCGGCGGTGATTTTGTTGCTGTTGTCGGCGTTCCTGCACGGGACCGCGGCGCATGCCGAGAATTTCCGGCAACTGAACGAATTGCTGTTCGAAGCCGCCAAACGGGGCAGGACGGACGAGGTCACGAGCCTGCTGCGACAGGGGGCGTCGGTCTCGGCGCGTAACCGCTTTGGCAACACGGCGCTCCTGCTGGCGGCGCGAACAGGCAAATTCAAGACGATTCAGGCGCTGATCGAGGCGGGCTCCGCCATCGACCAACGGAACCTGGGTGGCAGCAGCGCGCTCCTGCGCGCGGCCACGTCCGGCAAGCGCCGCGCCGCGAAGCTGTTGATCGCCGCCGGTGCCGACATTGGTCTCGGCAACCGCCAGGGCATCACGCCGTTGATCGCCGCCGCCTATAACGGCGATCGCAGGCTGGTGGCGCTGCTCCTCGAAAAAGGCGCCGAGGCCGGGGCCGTGGACCGCACCGGCAAGACGGCCATGGTCTACGCCGCCGGCAAGGGCTCGACCCGCATCGTCGGTATGCTTCTCGACGCCGGAATCAATGTAAACCGGCGCTACGGCAACGACCTGACCGCGCTGATGTGGGCCGCCGGCTATGGCAACGACGTGCCGGCTCGCGACGCGGTGGAGACGGTTCGGCTCCTGCTCCGCCGGGGCGCCGCGCCCGATCTCGCCGACAACCGGAGCATGACGGCGTTGATGATCGCGGCCGGAACGGGGCACGAAGAGGTCGTCGACGCGCTGCGGGCGGCCGGCGCGGCCAAATAGTCCCGCTACATCCCGGCCAGGAATTCCGCCATCGCGGCGATGTCCTCGGCGCTGTAGGATTTCATCAGCGACGATTTGGCGGCGGAGTTGTTGCGGGCCTTGGACTTGAAGTCCATCATCGTCTTTCCGAGGTATTCGACGTGCTGCCCGGCGAGGCGCGGGGTTCCGCTGTTGCCCTCGTAACCGCCGCGGTGGCACTGCACGCATTGCCCGGCGACCGTCGCCGTCTTGCCGTTGCGCGCCTTGGCCGGATCCTCGCGGTAGCCTGATTTCGGCCATTCCTGCTCGGAGAAATAGGTGGCGATCGCCCGCATCTCCTGCTTGGTCAGAAGATTGGTGGCTTCGCTCATCACCGGCGCGCTGGCGCCCCCGGCCTGGAGGCCCCTGACGCGCAACTCCTCCGCGCTGAGGCCGGTCATGATCTCGGACATCACGGGCGAGATCCGGCGGCCCGCCTGGAAATCCTTGAGCTGAACGTAGGTGTAGTACATGTGCTGCCCGGCGAGGATCGGGATCCGCGGGTCCGTCGAGACGCCGTTCTCCCCGTGGCAGCCGAAGCAGGTCTTCAGCGTGTCGCGGATGGCGGCGTATTGGACCTCCTCCGCCGCCGCCCAGGGCCCGGCGAACAGGGCCGAAACGGCGAGGATCAGGCCGGCGATGGGCGGTCCGAAAGGTTTGCCGCACTTGTCATGACTCATCGGGAGAATCCGAATCCGTTGCCGGTTAAAGCAATATCGGCGCGCCTCGGTCGGCGGGCTCGGGGCGGCCTTATTCCATATATGTTCCGCCGCTGGCAACCGCAAAAGAATCGGCCGCCTACATGGCGGCCGATCGTTGCCGGAACGGTGTCGCTGGGCCGAACTAGTCGGCCAGCGTGAAGGCGATCACGCTGTTGCCGCGCTTGTAGTTGAGCTGCACGTTGCCGCCGGCGGCGACGACGACGTACTGCGTGCCGCCCACCGTGTAGGAGGCCGGCGGCGCGTTCACGCCGGCGCCGGCCTGGAACGTCCAGAGGACGTTGCCGGTGGCCGAATCGTAGGCCTTGAACTTGCCGTTGCCCTCGCCGGTGAAGACCAGCCCCCCGGCCGTGGCCATGATGCCGCCGATCATCGGCTGCGGCGTCTTGACCTTCCAGCGGATCTTGCCGGTGTTGTAGTCGACGGCGGTGACGTTGCCCCACTGCTGCTCGCTGGCGATGACCTTGAAGGCGCC
>CBDVDY010000281.1:0-4106 GCA_965372875.1 uncultured Alphaproteobacteria bacterium
GGCGGCCTGGTCCGCCTCTCGGTCGGCCTCGAGGACCCCGAGGACATCAAGGAGGATCTGGAACAGGCGTTCGCCGCCGCCGGATAGGAGGCTTCGCCCCACCCCCCAGGGCGCTGGACAAACCCGCCCGGCGCACTAGACTCATGGAATGGCCGGCCGCCAGGCGGCCGGCCCAATAGTCCGATGGAGCGGCGGCGCATGTATTCCGAGACCACCAAGTCGATTACCGTCACCGTCCATCCGATGTATCTCGAGGAGCAGTCCGAGCCCGACGAAAACCATTTCGTCTGGGCCTATCACATCCGCATCGAGAACGACGGGGTGGAGGCGGTGCGGCTCTTGAACCGCTACTGGCGCATCACCGACGCAAACGGACGGGTGCAGGAGGTGCGGGGCGCCGGCGTGGTTGGCGAGCAGCCGGTCCTGGAGCCGGGCGAATCGTTCGAATACACCAGCGGCACGCCGCTCGGCACGCCGTCGGGATTCATGGGCGGCAGCTATGAAATGGTCATGCCGACGGGCGAGCGCTTCGACGTGACGGTTCCTACCTTTTCCCTCGATTGCCCCCTCGGCGGCGGCCAAATTCATTGACATTGGGGTGGCGGGCCATAGATTCCGCCAGTACGCGCCGGCGGCGGCCGAATTGGCGTCGCCGGCCGCTTCCGGCGCCGTCCCGGGAGAGGCGCGAGCAGGAGAAAGAACCGAATTGGCAAAAGCAGTGAAGAAGGCGGCCGACTTGGCCGACCGATCGAAACGCCCCGCCTCGATCCGGCCGAGCCGCGCGGAGGCCGAGGAGGCCGTGCGCACGCTCCTTGCCTGGACCGGCGACGATCCGGAGCGCGAGGGGCTGCGCGACACGCCGCGGCGGGTGGTCGATTCCTACGCGGAATTTTACGCGGGCTATCAGGCGGATCCCGCCGAACTCCTGGGCCGCACCTTCTCGGAAACCAACGGCTACGACGAGATGGTGGTGCTGCGCGACATCCGCTTCGAATCCCATTGCGAGCATCACATGGCGCCGATCATCGGCGTGGCGCACATCGCCTACCTGCCCAAGAACCGGGTGATCGGCATCAGCAAGCTGGCGCGGCTGGTGGAAATATACAGCAAGCGCCTGCAAATCCAGGAGAAAATGACGGCGCAGATCGCCGAAAGCCTGCGGGCGGCGCTCGAGCCCCAGGGCGTCGCCGTGGTCATCGAGGCGGCGCACCAATGCATGACCACGCGCGGCATCCACAAGCCGGGCATCACCATGGTGACGTCGCACATGCTGGGCGCCTTCCGCAGCGACGCCGCGACGCGGCGGGAGTTCCTGGCCATGATCGGCGATCCCGCCCGCAGCCAGTTGTCGAACGTTTAGGGGCTCCGGGGTTCCCGCAATCACCTCGCGAGGGGTCGATATCCGGTGATTGATTTCCGTCCGGTCCTGTTTATCTGCGGCATCCTGCTGGCGACGCTGGCGGTGATGATGGCCGTCCCGGCCATCGCCGACGCCGCGGCGGGCGACGACGACTGGCAGGCGTTCGCGCTCTCCGGCCTGCTGACGCTGTTCGTCGGCGGCGGCCTGATCCTTACCAACCGGACCGAGACCATGAGCCTGGACCGGCGCCAGGCCTTCGTCTTCACCACGCTTTCGTGGCTGATCATCGCCGCCTTCGCGGCGCTGCCGCTGGCCTTTTCCAGCCTCGGGTTGAGCTACACCGATGCCTTCTTCGAGGCCACCTCGGGCATCACCACGACCGGCTCGACGGTGATCGCCGGGCTCGACTTCGCGCCGCCGGGCATCCTGTTGTGGCGGGCGATCCTGCAATGGCTTGGCGGCATCGGCATCATCGTCGTCGCGGTCGCCATCCTGCCCGTGCTGCAGGTCGGCGGCATGCAGCTTTTCCGCATGGAATCCTCGGACACGTCCGAGAAGGTGCTGCCCCGCACGACGCAGATCGCCGCCGCGATCGCGGTCATCTACCTGGTGCTGTCCGTGGTCTGCGCGGCCGCCTACTGGACCGCCGGCATGACCCCGTTCGAGGCGGCGACCCACGCCATGACGACCATCGCCACCGGCGGCTTCTCCACCTCCGACGCCTCGCTCGGCTATTTCGACAACCCGACCATCGACTGGATCTCGATCCTGTTCATGATCATGGGCGGCATGCCGTTCGTGCTGTTCCTGCAGACGGTGCGGGGCAAGCCGCTGCTGCTGTGGCGGGACGGCCAGGTGCGCTGGTTCCTGGCGATCATCCTGTGCGGCGTGGTGGCCCTCTCGCTGTGGCAGTGGCAGGCGGGCGACCCGATCTGGCACGCGGTGCGGCAGTCCGCCTTCAACGTCGTCTCGATCATCACCGGCACCGGTTATTCGACGACCGACTTCAGCCAGTGGGGCGGATTCGCGCTGGCCGCCTTTTTCATGTTCATGTTCATCGGCGGCTGCGCCGGCTCCACTTCGTGCGGCATCAAGGTGTTCCGCTTCCAGGTGCTGTACGCCACCGCGCGCGTCCAGCTCTCGCGCCTGCTGCAGCCGCACGGCGTGTTCATCCCGTACTACAACCGCCGGCCGATCTCGGAGCGGGTGGCGAGTTCGGTGATGGGCTTCTTCTTCCTGTTCGTCGTCAGCTTCGCGGTCCTGGCGCTGCTACTCGGCATGCTGGGCCTCGACTTCCTGACCAGCGTCTCGGGCGCGGCCACGGCGATCGCCAACGTCGGCCCCGGGCTGGGCGACGTCATCGGGCCCGGCAGCACCTTCGCCTCGCTGCCGAACGCGGCCAAATGGATCCTGTCGGCCGGCATGCTCTTGGGCCGGCTCGAGCTGTTCACCGTGCTGGTGCTGTTCGCGCCGGCCTTCTGGCGTGGCTGAGGCGGCGCGCCTCGGCCCGCTGGAGATAGCCGGGCGGCTGATCGGCTTCGACACCGTTTCGGCCAACTCGAACCTGGCGCTGATCGATTTCGTGCGCGACTATCTGGCCGGCCACGGCATCGCCTCGCACCTGGTGGAGAACGCCGAGGCGACCAAGGCCAACCTGTTCGCCACCATCGGTCCCGCCGACCAGGACGGCGGCATCGTGCTGTCGGGCCATACCGACGTGGTGCCGGTGGCGGACCAGGACTGGGCCAGCGATCCGTTCGCCGCGACCGTGGCCGACGGCCGCCTGTACGGCCGCGGCGCCTGCGACATGAAGAGCTTCATCGCGGTCGCCCTGGCGCTGGTGCCGGAGATGATCGCTGGCCAGCCGAGGATTCCGATCCATCTGGCGCTCTCCTACGACGAGGAGGTCGGCTGCCAGGGCGCGCCCCGCATGATCGCCCAGCTCGGCGACCGCCTGCCGCGCCCGCGCCTGGCGATCATCGGCGAGCCGACGGGCATGGCCGTCGCCAACGCGCACAAGGGCGTCTACGTCTTTCGCACCGAGATCACCGGCCGCGAGGCGCATTCGAGCGCCAGCCACCTCGGCGTCTCGGCCATTGTGAACGCCGCCCGCATCGTCGCGCGGCTGGGCCGCATGGCCGACGACAAGCGCCAGCGGGGCCCGGCCGACGAGAGCTTCACGCCGCCCCACACCACCATCAACGTCGGCCGCATCGAGGGCGGCACGGCGGTCAACATCATCGCGCGCCTGGCCCGCCTGGAATGGGAGATCCGCCCGGTCCCGGCCGACGACCCGGACGCCCTGGCCGCCGAGGTCGAGGACTACATCCAGGCCGAGCTCTTGCCCGCCATGCGCGCCCAGCACGAAGACGCCGCGATCGTCACCGAGACCCTGGCCCGGGTGCCGCCGCTCAGGCCGCTGGCCGGCTCGCCGGCCGAGGCGCTGGCCATCGCCCTGACCGGCGCCAACCGGACGACCACCGTCTCCTTCGCCTCGGAGGCCGGACAGTTCCAGGCGGCCGGCGTGCCTTCCGTGCTGTGCGGCCCCGGCTCGGTCGAACAGGCGCACCAGCCCAACGAGTTCATCGCCCTGGAGCAGATCGAGGCCTGCGAAACCTTCCTGCGCAAGCTGATCGAGCACGCGCGCACGGCCGACCCACCCGCCGGCAAATAATTTTGCGACCAGGCAGGTTCCGTGGATTTGCGGCCAGCGCCAATGTTTCACGTGAAATATAGGTGTAGATAC
>CBDVDY010000282.1:0-4100 GCA_965372875.1 uncultured Alphaproteobacteria bacterium
GTGCCGGAATTCTTCCATTTCTAATCCACCACCAAATCAAACCGATCGCCGGGCATTCCGGCCTGTCGCCGCATGGCCAGCGATCGCCCGAGCTCGGCCTCGGCCTCCTCGCGGGCGGCGGCGGCTTCGCCCGACAGGCAATCGATGATCTGCGGCGCCGCCACCAGGCTGGGCGCGGAAGCGGGGTCGATTCGCGCCTCGCGCAGCACCGCGCGAAGGGCGGCCAGCGCAACGCCGAGAGGAGCGCGGAAACGCCCCGTACCCTGGCAACGGCGGCAACTGGTCGCCAGCACATCGGCGAGCGGCGGCCGGGTCCGGCGGCGGGTCAGCTCGACCAGGCCGAACGGCGTCATGCGCCCGACCCGGACGGGTTGCGGATCGGGCCGCGTCGCCGCTGTCAGCGCGTCCACCACCTGGCGCTTGTGATCGTCCCGGTCCATACGGATAAAGTCGATCGCCACCAGTCCGGCGATATTGCGCAAACGCACCTGCCGCGCGATTTCGGCCGCCGCCTCGAGATTGGTCTCAAGCATGGTCCGGGCGGCGTTGCCGCGCCCCACGTTGCCGCCGGTGTTGACGTCGATGGCGGTAAGCGCCTGCGTCGGCTCGATCATCAGATAACCGCCCGAGGCAAGCGCCGCGCGCGGCTCGAGCGCGGCTTCGATCTGCGCCTCGATTTCGCGCGATTCGAAAAGCGGTTCCTCGCCGGCGTAGAATTCCAGGCCATCCTTCCAGGCGGGCGCGTATTGCGCCACGTATTCCCGCGCCGCGCCCAGCGCCTCCCGCCGGTCGACCAGGATGCGGTCCAAATCGTCGGGCGCATGATCGCGCAGCACCCGCGCCACGGGGTCGAGGCCGGAATCCCCGCCGAGTGGGGCCGGCGCCTCGGATTTGGCCGCCATGCCGCGAATTTCTTCCCATTGGCCACGTAGCCGCGCGGATTCGTCCGCCAGCGCCTGCGCCGACGCCCCGGCCGCCGCCGTGCGCGCAATATGGCCGCCCTCGAGCCCGGCCAGGATTTCGCCGAGCCGGGCGCGCTCCACCTCCTCGACGATGCGCCGCGATACGGCCCTGCCGTCCTGGGTCGGTGTATAGACCAGCCGGTGCCCCGGCAGCGTGATCTTGGTGGTCGCCTGGGGCGCCTTGTCGCCCACCGAATCGCGCGCGATCTGGACGATGAGCGATTCACCCTCGGCGACGAAGCCGGAGATCGGCGTATCCGCGTCGCCGCCCGCCCGCCGCGCCGGCCCCGACCGCAGCGCGTCGGCATATTCCGCGTCGGCCCGCGAGAGGAACGCATCGCGTCCGCCGCCACCTCCGCCGCCGATATCGAGGAAGGCCGCGTTCATACCCGGCAGCACGCGGATCACGCGGGCGAGGAACAGCTGGCCGACGATGCCGCCGGCGCCTGCCCGTTCGATGGCCAGATCGACCAAGCGGCCATCCTCGACGAGCGCCGCCCGGACCTCGCCCGGCCCGGCGCTGATCAATAGCTCCGACGCCATGTCTAATCCCCCCGATTTCCAGCCCGGTAACCCAGGCCGCGCAACAGCGCGTTGGTCTCGAACAGCGGCAGGCCGACAACGTTGCTGTAGGAGCCGTTGAGCGACCGCACGAACGTCGCCGCGCGTCCCTGGATCGCGTAGCCGCCGGCCTTGCCGCGCCATTCCTCGGACCCAAGGTAGGCGGCGATCTCATCGCTCTCAAGCCGTTTGAAGGCGACCCGGGTTTCGACCAGCCGCTCGCCGAGCCGCCCGCCGGGCGCAATGATCGCGACCGCGCCCAATACGCGGTGGCGCCGGCCGGACAGCAGCTCCAGGCAGCGCCGGGCGTCGGCCTGGGTTTCGGCCTTGGGCAGAACGCGCTGGCCGCACGCCACCGCCGTGTCGGCGCCCAGCACATAGGCGCCGTCGTGCCGGGCGGCTACCTCTTCGGCCTTGGCCCGCGCCAGCCGCCGCACGAGATCCCTGGGCGCCTCTCCGCGGCGCTCGGATTCGTCGGCCGCCGACGGATCGACCGCGTCGGGCTCAAGACCAATTTGTCTCAGGAGTTCAAGGCGCCGCGGCGATGCCGAGGCGAGGACCAATCGTGCCCTCTCCGGCCGCCCTGCCATAAAAGGCAGCGCCTATTTGAAACGAAAAGTAATGCGGCCCTTCGACAGGTCGTAAGGCGTCATTTCGACGTTGACCCGGTCTCCCGCCAGCACCCGGATGCGATTCTTGCGCATCTTGCCGGAGGTATGGGCAAGTATCTCGTGGTCGTTTTCCAGCACCACGCGAAACATCGCGTTCGGCAGCAGCTCGGTCACCGTGCCGGAAAATTCAAGTAATTCTTCCTTCGCCATCGTGTCTCCCTTGGTTGCGATATCCGGCAGAACATGGTCGGCGGCCGCCCGCTGGTCAAGACAATTCGGCCGCGTGCGGGGCCCGGCCGGGCCGTCAAATTCCGCCGGACCGGTACGAAATCCGGCGCTCCCGGGCCGGTCAAGCCGGCTTTCGGGGCGGCGGAAACCGTTTTTGAATGCCGGCAATGAGCGCGTCTCGCACGTCGCGGTAGGCCTGCAGCTGCATCTCGCGGGTCCCTTCGACCGCCGTCGGATCGAAGGTCGGCCAATAGACGGCCTCGCACGCCATGATGCGGGTCATCTCGATGGCGCGGTGATGGGATTCGGGCGAGAGGGATACGACGACGTCGAACGACTTGTCCGCCAAATCCGCGAACGTCTTGGCGCGGTGGCCGGAGACGTCGATGCCGATCTCGCGCATCGCGGCGATCACGAAACCGTCGATCTCGCGGGTTCTGAGGCCGGCCGAATCAACATAGATATGGTGCCCGTGGAGGTGCTTCAGATAAGCCTCGGCCATGGGCGAGCGCACCGAGTTTGTGGTGCAGGCGAACAGCACGCTGCCGGGAAGGTCTGGCATTCGCTCCGCCGCCCCTGCCCTAGCCTTTTAGGTGCAGAACGCAGAGCAGCGTAAATAGCCGCCGGGCCGTGGGAAAATCGGTATCCACCTTCTCGTCCAAGCGCTCGCGCAACAGCTCCGAGCCCTCGTTGTGGAGCGCCCGGCGGCCCATGTCGATGGCCTCGATCTGCGACGGCGGTGCGTTCTTGATCGCCGCGTAATAGCTTTCGCAGACGGTGAAGTAGTCCTTGACGATGCGGCGGAACGGCACGAGCGGCACCGTGAATCTGTCGATCTCGGCGCCCGTCTCGCCGCGGACATCGAAGACAAGGCGGTTTTCCTGGACGCTCAGGCGAAGCGTGAATGGCCCAGGCTGGCCGGTCTTCGGCGCGAAAAAGTTCTCGTCGAGCAGGTCGTAAATGGCGACGGCGCGCTCGTGCTCGACGTCCGGGCTGCGCCTGACAACGCTGTGTTCGTCCAGCGTAATATCGATGATTCGTTGGTTTTCGTCCGGCAAGGGCGCTCAGCCGTCTGTCCCGCCGCCCCGGCCGCCGTCCGGTGAATTTAAGCGGATGGCGACCGAACGCGCGTGGGCGTCGAAGCCTTCGGCCTTGGCAAGGCGCACCGCCGCCGGCCCGATGGCGGACAGGCTGGCGGCGTCGCAGGTCACCAGCGACGTGCGCTTCATGAAATCGAGTACCGAAAGGCCCGAGGAAAAGCGCGCCGTGCGCGAGGTCGGCAACACGTGGTTCGGCCCCGCGACATAGTCGCCGATCGCCTCGGGCGTGTAGCGGCCCATGAAAATCGCGCCGGCGTGACGCACCGCGCCGGCGATGGCGCCGGGGTCCTCGACCGCCAGTTCCAGATGCTCGGGCGCCAACCGGTCGACCAGCGCGGCGGCCTCGTCGAGGGAGCCCAAAATGATAATGGCGCCGTGGTCGCGCCAGCTCGCGGCCGCGATGTCGGCGCGCGGCAGCTCGGCCAGTTGCCCCTCGACGGCGGCGGCCACGGCGTCGGCGAAGGCGCCGTCATCGGTGATAAGAACCGCCTGCGCCATGGAATCGTGTTCGGCCTGGGAGAGCAGATCGGCGGCGATCCAGGCCGGATCGTTGGCCCCGTCCGCGACCACCAGAATTTCCGAGGGGCCGGCGATCATGTCGATGCCGACCGTCCCGAAGACCTGCCGCTTGGCCGCCG
>CBDVDY010000283.1:0-4089 GCA_965372875.1 uncultured Alphaproteobacteria bacterium
GGCCTGAGCTCCGCGCCAAGCTTCTCGAAGTGCGAGAGCGCCGGAAATTTGAGGCCGCTTTCCAGCATGAACACCTTCATCTCCACCAGATACCGGTTCACGATCTCTTCGGTGGTGTGCCGCTTGAGCCCGGTCTTCAGGCAGAATTCGTTGTCCGGGCCGCCCGGACGGCCAAAAGCCCGCTTCACCGCGTTCGGCAGCACTTCGTCGAAAACTTCCTGGAATTCGGCGAGGGTATCGGGATTCTCGGCGAACCGCCGCAGATTTTCGACCCCGCTGTCATAGTGCTCTTCCTCGTCGGCCAGCACCACGGCCATATCCTTGGCCCAGGGAAGGTAGCTCGATTTCAGATATTCCATGATCTGCTGGCTGCCGGCGCGGTCGACGGTGAAGTTGAACACGGCGACATGCACCCAATTGTCGAGGTCCAAATGCCAGAATTTCGCGGCGTCCGGCCGCCCGGCGATGATGGCGTCCGAATCCTCGCCCAGATCGTCCAATATGTCGCACAGCATCTGACTGTGCTGCGCTTCCTCGAAAGCGAACTCCGCCGCCTGGTATTTTTCGCGCCAGGTCGGCGCCGCGGCGATCGATCGCCCGAAGACCTCGGCCGTCGCGGTTTCGGCGTAAAGCTGACGGGTCAACAACCGGACCAGCATATCGCGATACGCGCCCGACGCTTCCGCCGGCGTTTTCACCTCGGAGATTGTATCGGCGATTCCAGCGGCCATTCTGCACCTCCCAGCGTTTTTTCAGCCTAGCGACGCGCCCATACTCATGCGCTTGCATAGTCAGGGAATTGAAATTCTCCGTCAACCGGGGCAGGACACTAGGCGCGGCCGGTATGGAGCATCACCTTGCCCACCACCTTGCGTTGGGCGAACAGGTCGAGCGCGCTGGCAATATCCTCCAGCGGGTAGGTCGCCATGATATGAGGCTTGATCCGGCCCTGGCGGTAGAGGTCGAACATGACGACCTGGGCTTTGGCCATCGCTTCCGGCGCGCGCTCGTAGTAGCTGTTCACCGACGATCCCAATACGGAGATATTTTTAATCAACAGGTAGTTCGTTTTGACTTCGGGGATACGGCCGCCCATGAAGCCGAGCACGACGATGCGGCCGCACCAGCCGAGCGCGCGCAGGCAGGCGTCGAATACGTCGCCGCCGAGCACGTCGATGATCACGTCCACTTCCTTGCGCCCGATAGCGGCTCCGACCTGATCGCGTACCGAATCCCGGAGGTCATCGCCGGAAAGGTCGATGACATGGTCCGCGCCGGCCTCGCGGACGGCATCCGCCTTGGCCGGAGTGGTAAGCCCGGCCAGCACGGCGCCGGCGCCGAGGGCCTTGGCCAGCGATATGGTCGCCAGGCCCACGCCCCCGGAGGCGCCCGTGATCAAGACCGTCTCGCCGGCTCGCAGGGCGGCGCGCTCGACCAGCGCCGCGTAGGCGGTCTGGAATGTCACGCCCATGGCGCTGGCGGCGGCGAAATCCACATCGTCGGGCAGGGCGAAGCACTGATCCGCCGGAACCGCAATGCGTTCGGCGAACGCGCCGTAATGGACGTAGATCACGGCCCGGTCCCCCGGTGCGATACCCTCCACGTCGTCGCCCACCGCCAACACGGCGCCGGCGGCGTCCTTGCCCAGGACGAAGGGCGGGTCGGGGCGAATCTGGTATTTGCCGTCCAGCATCAGAAGATCGGGAAAATTGAGCGACGCCGCCGCGACATCGATAAGAACGTCGTTCGGGCCGGGCGACGGCTCCGGCACGTCCTCCAGGCGCACGGATTCCGGATTGCCTATCTCGTTGACGACGACCGCGCGCATGGGATTCCTCCGGTTACTTCCTGTTCGCTGGTGCCGCCGCCGCGGGCCAAATATCTCCGGACGACGGCGGCACAACATCATCACCGGCGCGCGCGCCTGTCAACGCCGCCCCGCCATGGCGTTCCGGCGGTTGCTCTGGCGCCCGAACAAGCACCCAACCCGGCGGCGACCGTGCTACGCCCAGGCAATATCAGTGAGATTTGGCATTTGGCTTCGAGCAACGGGACAGAACCCTTATACTGATGCCCGAATTGGACAATAGGAGTCGCGCATGGAACTCGATCTCTCGGGCAAGACCGCGCTCGTCACCGGCGGCAGTATCGGCATCGGGCCGACGATTGCGGGCCTTCTTGCCGAGGAGGGCTGCCGCGTGGCCATTCTCGCCAGGCGCGAAGAGCTGCTGGAATCGGTCGCCGACGGAATTGCCGCCACCGGGCGGGAGAGACCACTGATACTGGTCGAGGACATCACCGCCGACGGCGCCGCGCAACGCACCAAGGCGCGTCTCGACGAGGCGTTCGGCCCACTCGACATCCTGATCAACAACGCCGGCGGCTCCCGGCCCATGTCGGGGCTCGGCGACGAGGAGGAATGGGAGGAGGCGATGCTGCTGAATTTCACCGCGGCGCGGCGGATGACCCACGCATTTCTGCCGTCGATGCGGTCCCGGAAGTTCGGGCGAATCGTCAACCTTACCGGCAGCGACGAGCCCGTGGGGGTCAACGCCGCCAACGCGCCGAACGGCGCCATGCACATTTGGGCCAAGGCGCTGTCACGCGTTGCCGGTGGCGACGGCGTGACGGTCAACTCGATCCCGCCGGGGCGCATTCATTCCGAGCAAATCGATCAGCGCCTCATGCCCACCGAAGAGATGCAGCGGAGTTGGGTGGCGGAAAACTGCCCCGCCGGCTACGTCGGCGAGCCGGAAGATCTCGCGATCCTTGCCGTTTTCCTTTGCTCGCCCCGGGCGCGCTACATCAATGGCCAGGTGATCCACGTGGATGGCGGCGCGCGACACTTTTCGCATTAGCGTGGGGAAGGGTGACATGAACGACGACGAACTGATCGCCCTGGTCCGCGAATATTTCGCCGGCGTCGATAGCGAGGATGCCGGCCGGCTGCTGGCGACGTTGACCGACGATTGCCGGTTTACGGTGGAGACCCATGGCGTCGAACTGGTCGGCCACGAGGCGATCGGCGGAATGTTCGAAGGTCTCTGGCGCGGGCATTCCGCCGTCAAGCACGACGCGTTTACCTTCGTGCCGGCCGCCGGGCGGGATCGGATCGCCGTTCGGTTCCGGGTCACGAACACGCTGAGCGACGGAAGCCTGGTGCATAAATCGAACTGCAACTTCTTCCAGTGCCGCGACGGGCGCTTCGATTCCGTCGCGGTTTACATGGCCGGCGAAAACACGTTGAACAAATCGTAGACCGCCGGCGCGTTCGCGTCAGGCCAGGTCGCGCAGCGCCGCCGCGAGCGCGGAGAGGTTTCCGGCGTTCTCGAGCTCCAGTGTTTCGGTGAGCACGGCCTCGACCGCTTTGCTACGCAAGGCGCGCCCGGCGTTGGCGCGGAACTTGGCCTCGACCTCCGCCCGCGCCAGGGGCCGCGCCGGACCGCCGCGCACGTCGTCCACTCGCGCATGCAGAGTTTCACCCGCCAGCGTGTCGACCTCGATCCTGGCGGCGAAGCGTTCGGGGAATCCCGTGCCTTCGAGCGGCGACCATTCGATCCTTCGCGCCAGAGCCATTACCTCCGCCCCCGGCGCGGCGGCGAAGCTGCCCACGTCGACCGCGCCCTCGACAAGAAGCACGGCCAGGCAGTAGGGCAGGCTGAACTTGGCGTCGTAGCCCGATTCCGGCGCCTGCTTGCGCGCCCAGGGGTCGCAAATGATCGGCGCTTCCTCGGGCGGCACGTGGCAGCGGATGGCGGCGATTTCGGCGGCGCCAAGGCCGTCCGCCGTCAGGCCCGCCAGGCATTCCAGGAACGGGTGGATGTAGTGGCAGCTGGGATAGGCCTTGAGCGCCACCTCGGGCAGATGCCAGCGCCGGCCCAGATCGCCGAAAAGCGTCCCGAGCCGCGCCGGGGCGTCGTCGTCGCCGGCGAAGGTGCGGTAGAACCCGAAACGGCCGTCGAAGATCGAGGACGGACCGGTCATCCCGCCACGCGCCAGTTCGGCCGCGACGATGCCGCCGTGCGCGGCCCAGCCGGGGTGCAGGGATTTCACGGTGGCGCCCTCGGCAAGATACTCGAACACGCCCGA
>CBDVDY010000284.1:0-4066 GCA_965372875.1 uncultured Alphaproteobacteria bacterium
CCTGAACCGGACGGGGTGGGGGCAACCAAGTGAATCTGGCGCAATTCGTGATCAAGGCGGCGCGGCTCCATCCGGAGCGGCCGGCGTTGGCGCGCGGGACGAAGACGGTGGCGAGCTACGCCGAGATGGCCGGGCGGGTGGCGCGGCTGGCCGGCGGGTTGCGGGACGGGCTCGGCCTCGGTCCGGGCGAGCGGGTGGCGCTGGCCATGAGCAACGATACCGAGTTCATGGTGGTGTTGTTCGCCTGCTGGCACGCCGGGCTGGTGGCCGTGCCGATCAACGCCAAGCTGCACCGGCGCGAGTTTGCCTACATCATCGATAATTCCGGCGCCCGCGCCTGCGTCGCCACGCCCAAGATGGAAGCGATTGTGGGCGGGCTCGAGGACGAAGTGGGCGCGCTCGACCGGGTGATCTCGATCGCGCATGCCGACTACGCGGCGCTGGCGGATGCCGCGGAAATCCCCTGCGCCGACGTCGATCCCGACGATCCGGCATGGATCTTCTACACCAGCGGCACCACCGGACAGCCCAAGGGGGCGACCCTCAGCCACCGCAATCTGGTTTCCATGACGATGAATTATTTCGTCGACGTGGACCGGATCGGGCCCGGCGACTGCATCATCCACTCAGCGCCCATGTCGCACGCCTCGGGCTGCTACGGCCTGCCGCACGTGGCCGTCGGGGCGAACCAGGTGGTGCCCGAATCGGGCGGCTTCGACCCGGCCGAGATCGTCGAACTGTTGAAGGTCCACGCGGGCGCCAGCTTCTTCATGGCGCCGACCATGATCGTGCGCTTGCTCGCCAGCCCGGCGCTGAAAGGCGCCGACACGGCGAACCTCAAGACCATCATCTATGGCGGCGGGCCGATGTACGCGGAGGACTCGCTGAAGGCGCTCGACCGGCTCGGCCCCAAGCTGGTGCAGATCTACGGCCAGGGCGAGGCGCCGATGACCATCACCGGCCTGGCCCGCGCGCGGCACGAGGAGCGCGATCATCCGCGCTACCTGGAGCGGCTGGCCTCGGTCGGCGTCGAGCGCACCGACGTCGAGGTGCGGGTGGTCGGCGCCGACGGCAATCCGCTGCCGCCCGGCGAGATCGGCGAGATCGTGCTGCGCGGCGACGTGGTGATGCTCGGCTATTGGCAAAATCCCGAGGCCACGGCGGCGGCGATCAAAAACGGCTGGCTCCATACCGGCGATTTGGGCGCGTTCGACGAGGACGGCTTCCTGACGCTCAAGGACCGCTCCAAGGACATGATCATCTCGGGTGGCAGCAACATCTACCCGCGCGAGATCGAGGAGGTGCTGCTGCGCCACGATTGCGTGCTCGAAGCGTCCGTGGTCGGCAAGAAGCACGCCGATTGGGGCGAGGAGGTGATCGCCTTCATCGTGCCGAAGGAAGGCAGGAAAGCGCCGGACGACGAGCTGGACGCGCTCTGCCTGGACAACATCGCGCGCTTCAAGCGGCCGAAGGGCTACCGCCACGTCGATTCGCTGCCCAAGAACAATTACGGCAAGGTGCTGAAGACCGAGTTGCGCGACCGGCTGGAAAAGGAGTGAGGCCATGGCTTTCCGCGACATGCTCGACGCCTTCGCGGCGGCGGTTCGGGACGGCGACGGCGGGGCGCTGGCCGCGCTTTTCACCGAGGACGGCGTGTACGACGACGTGTTCTATGGCGTCTTCGAGGGGCGCGAGGAGATAGCGGCGATGCTCGTCGAATTGTTCCACCGGGACGGGCGCGATTTTCGCTGGGATTTCGAGAACCCGGTGGATAACGGGCGAACGGGCTACGCCGAATGGCTGTTCAGCTATACCTCGGCCACCGCGCACGCCGAGGGCACGCGCGTGGTCTTCGACGGCGTTGGGCTGTTCGAGCTCGAGGACGGCCTGATCAAGCGCTACCGCGACTTTTGCAACGGCACGGTGCCGCTGCGGCAAATGGGCACGCCGCCCGCGGTGCTGTTCCGCGTGATCGGCAAATGGCAGGCGGCGCTGGAGGCGCGCGCCGGCTACGCCGAGCACAAGGAGGCCGGCGGGGGAGCAGAGACATGAGCGGCGATATCCTGTACGAGGCACACGGCGCCGTGCGGCTGATCACGCTGAACCGGCCGAAGCTGATGAATTCGCTCGACTTCGCCGCCAACGACGCGCTCACCGAGATCTGGCGCGAATTCGCTTCCGACGACGCGGCCCGCGTGGCCGTCGTCACCGGGGCCGGCGATAAAGCCTTTTGCGCCGGCGCCGATCTCAAGACCTACACCATGGCCTACGCCCGGACGCCCGAGGCCGAATTCCGCAACCGGTACACCAACGGCCCGGGCTTCGGCGGCATCACCCGCGGCATGGAGATCGACAAGCCGATCCTCGCCGCGATCAACGGCTACGCGGTCTCGGGCGGGCTCGAACTGGCGCTCGCCTGCGATCTGCGCTTCGCCGCCGAGAGCGCCGAGTTCGCGCTGCAGGACGTGCGCTGGGGCTTCCACGCCTGCGACGGCGCGCTGATCCGCCTGCCCTGGATCGTTGGACTCGGCAACGCCATGGAACTGTTTCTGTCGGGCGAACGCATCGGCGCCGCGCACGCCCATCGCATCGGGCTGGTGAACCGGGTATTTCCCGGCGCGCGGCTGATGGAAGCGAGTATGGACTACGCCGCCATGCTGGCGAGCCGGGCGCCGCTGGCCCAGCGGCGCGGCAAGCGGGTGATGCTGGATGCGCTCGGCCGGCGGCTGGGCGACGGGTTGCGGCGCGAATCCCACTCGTTCCGTACGCTGGCCGATACCGCCGATCTGGCCGAGGGCACCGCCGCCTTCCGCGAGAAGCGCCAGGCGGCGTTCAAGGGTAGTTAGGAACTTCCGTCAATCCACGCGGCCGCGCGCGATATCCAGGGTAAAATCGAAAATGCCGGTGCCGAGCTTGCCGAGGCGCGCGTAGCGGGGGTCGTCGGTGGTGCCGCGGCAATGCCGGGCGTAGAGTTGCAGGAACACCACCCCCAGCTTGTACGAGCCGAGCACGTGGTGAAAGCGGAAGTCGGACACGTCGCGCCCGGTCTTTTTTGCGTACAGCGCCACCACCTCGCTTCGCGACAGGAAACCTGGCCGCAGCGTCGGCATCTGGTTCAGCCCCAACATGGCAGGCGGATCGCCGGCCTGGGTCCAGTACGAGACCAGCGTCGCCAGATCGAACATCGGATCGCCCCGCGTGCACATGTCCCAATCGAGGAGCGCTATCGGCGTGGTCGGCGCCGCCGGATCGAGCACGATGTTGTTGAGCTTGAAATCGTTGTGCAGCAGGCTCACGCCGCCGGTTGGGATGGGCTGGCCAGCGAGCCACGCGGCGACCTCGCGCGCCGCCGGGGGCGGCTGCCCGTCGTCGAAAATGTCGGCGCTGGCCACGCCGCAGCGCTTGCTCCAGCCGGCCACCGCGCGTTCGAGGAACCCGTCGGGCCGGCCCAGGGTGTCGAGGTCCACCTCCGCCGGGTCGACCGCGTGAAACTCGGCCAGCACGTCCACCATCATCTCGGAAAGCGCCCGTTCCTTGCCGGCCAGAGCGGCGGGCAGGGTTTCGTGCACGACGATCCCCGGGCGGTACTGCATCAGGAAGAAGGGCGCGCCGAGCACCTCTTCGTCGTCGCAGAACAGCAGCGCCCTTGGGGCCAGCGGAAAGGCGCGCCACAGGCGGCTCAGCACCCGGTGCTCGCGGCCCATGTCGTTGCCGCCCGGCGGCAGCGGCCCGGCCGGCGGCCGGCGCAGCACCCGCGCCTCGCCATCGACCGCGATCAGAAAATTCAGATTGCCGAAACCGCCGGCGAACTGCCGCGGCGGCGGCTCGGCGTCGAGCACCATGCCCTGGCCGGCGAGATACGCGCCCAACCGGGCCCAGTCCTGCGGCTCCCGGATTTCGGGCAGGAAACCCGGCCCGGTACCCATGCCCTCGGATGGGGCGTCCCGTTGCGAGTCGTTTTCGGAGGCGCCGCTCATGGCCCAAGATTAGCACACGGTACGCCGGGCCGCTTCGTCCTCCTGCCTCCGCCGAAGCGAAGCCGCTTCGGCTTCGCGCAGGCAGGTCG
>CBDVDY010000285.1:0-4065 GCA_965372875.1 uncultured Alphaproteobacteria bacterium
TTCGTGCCGCGATGCTGGTGCATCGCAAGCGGAGCCTGACGCTGTCCAGCGGGCCGGAGCCGCCGCCTTCGGTCGCCTATCCGGCGCCCCCGCGGCGTCGAGGCCGCTTGACGATGCGCTGCATCGACCGCGCGACCTCTTCTGGCGGGGACACCGGATAGGCGATCTCAGTGGTCCAATATGAACGAAACATGCTCTAGTCGGTGCCATCGCCGCGGCGGTTGATGGGGTAGGCGCCAATCGGCCCGACGAAGGGCAGCGCCAGCATCCACGGCAGCGTCAGACGCTTGGGGTCGCGGAACTGGGTCAGGCCGATAATCATGCTCTCGTGCCCCGCCTCCGGCTGGGCCCGGTAGGTGCCGAGCAGCCGGTCCCACCAGGGCAGGTTGAAGCCGAAATTGCTGTTGGTCTCGGGCACCGAGGTCGAATGATGGACGCGGTGCATGTCCGGGGTGACGACGACGAGCCGCAACACCCGGTCGAGCCCCAGGGGCAGGCGGACGTTGGCATGGTTGAACATGGCGGTGGCGTTCAGCAAAATCTCGAAGACGATTACCGCAAGCGCCGGCGCGCCCAGGAGTACGAGCACGCCCATCTTGATGAGCATGGACAGCACGATCTCGACCGGATGAAACCGCGCGCCGGTGGTGACGTCGAAGTCGAGATCGGCGTGATGCATCATGTGCAGCCGCCACAGCGCGGGCACCGCGTGGAACATCACGTGCTGCAGGTAGATCGCCAGGTCGAGCAGGACCACGGAAGCCAGCACCGCCAGCCAAAAAGGCGCCTCCACCATGTTGAACAGGCCCCAGCCGCGCGACTCGGCTGCCGCCGCCACGCCGACGGCGAGCACCGGAAACAACAGGCGCAGGATGAGCGTGTTGATGACGACGATGCCGAGATTGCCGACCCAGCGCACGGCCTTCGAGGTCGCCAGCTTGCGCCTGGGCAGGGCCAGTTCCCACAGCGCCATGGCGGCGAAGACGCCGGCAAAGAAGCCAAGGCGGATGGCGGCTTCATTGGCGAGGATGAATTTTTCCATATTCTAAGCTTGGGCGCCGAGAGGCCGGATTTCCAGAGGCGCCGCGCCGTTCAAGACGAAAGCAGCCCCTCCGCCTCGAGCCAGTTGTAGCTTTCCTCGACCATGACATTGAGCGGCACCGCCTTGTAGCCCAGTTCGCGCTCGGCCTTGGAACAGTCGCAGACCAGCCTCCTCGTAACCAGGCCGACCGTCTCGGGCGTCAGCGTCGGCGGCTTGCCGGTCAGGAACGAAAGCCAGTGGCCGACGCGCCCGACGATGCGCAGCAGCCAAGCCGGCGAGGCCTTGTCCGGCACCTTCTTGCCGGCGATCTTGGCGGCTATCTGGATCAGCTCGAGGAACGGCGCGTCGACGCCTCCCAGCAGGTAATTCTCGCCGGTCCCGCCGCGCTCGGCGGCGGCGATGTGGGCCTTGGCGACCTCGGCGACGTGGCAGAACGAGGCAATGCCCGGCGGCACGCCCGGCAATTTGTCCGCGGCGACCAGCCGGATGGCCCGCGCCCAGCCGGTCCGGTCGTAGGCGCCGACGATGCTTGCGGGATTGAGGATCACCGCGTCGAGGCCCTTTTCGACGCCCTTGCGCACCTCGGCCTCGCCGAGATACTTGCTGCGCTGGTAGTTCACCCAGCTTACCCGGCCCAGCTGTTCGGCCTCCTCGGTGATGGTGCCGTCGACCATGCCGTAGGCGGATATGGAAGACGTGTGCACGAAGCGCCGGGCTTTTTTCTCGAGCGCTGCCGTGACCATGTTGCGCGTGCCGTCGACGTTGTCGCGCGTCTGCTCCGCGTTCCGGCGGGACCAGAAGTTCAGATTGCCGGCGACGTGAAAGACCGCGTCCACGCCCTCGGGCATGGCGCGGCGCAGGGATTCCAGATCGGTAATGCTGCCCTCGACCAGCACTACCGGGAATTGGCGGAGATATTTCAAATCGGAGCTGGCCCGGTGCAGCGCCGTCACCCGCCAGCCGGCCTCGGTGAGCCGTTTGATCAGATTGAGCCCGACGAATCCGGTGCCGCCGGTGACGAACGCCGTCTTGCCGGTCATGCCGCGTCCGGCCGGTCGATCATATCCTTGCGGCAGCCGCGGTTGACGGCGCTCATGACCGCGCGCAGCGAGGCGGTGACGATATTCTTGTGCTGGCCGACGCCGAACAGGGTATCCCCGCCGGCGGTGCGAATCTCCACGTACGCCGTGGCGCTGGCGTCCTCGCCGCGGCCGGTGGCGTGCTCGCGGTAATCGGCGACGTGGAAATCGACGCCGATATCCTTGCGCATCGCGTCGACGAAGGAATCGATCGGCCCGGTGCCCGAGCCGTGGATGACGCGCTCCTCTCCGCCGTCGCGGATCGTGGCCGTCATGTTGCGCCGTTCCGAGGCGTGCGTGTCGGGCACGGTGGTGTGCTCGACGAAGGCGAACGGCGTGTCGGCGGCCAGGTACTCGCGCTCGAAGGCGCGCCAAATTTCGGCGGACGAAAGTTCCTGCCCGCTGCCTTCGGCGATCTGCTGGATGACGCCCGAGAACTCGATCTGCAGCCGCCGGGGCAGCACGATGCCGTAATCCTTCTCCATCACGTAGGCGATACCGCCCTTGCCCGACTGGCTGTTGATGCGGATCACCGCCTCGTAGGTGCGGCCCAAATCGTTCGGGTCGATGGGCAGGTAGGGCACCTCCCAAATCCTGCTGTTCGATTTCTCCATCGCCGCCAGCCCCTTCTTGATGGCGTCCTGGTGCGAGCCCGCAAAGGCGGTGAACACCAGATCGCCGCCATAGGGGTGGCGCGGATGCACCGGCAACTGGTTGCAGTGCTCGACCGTGCGGATGATTTCGCCAATGTCCGAGAAATCGATCTTCGGGTCGATTCCCTGGCTGAACAGGTTGAGCCCCAGGGTCACGATATCGACGTTGCCGGTGCGCTCGCCGTTGCCGAACAGGGTGCCCTCGATGCGGTCGGCCCCGGCCATCACGCCCAGCTCCGCCGCCGCCACGCCGGTGCCCCGGTCGTTGTGCGGGTGCAGGCTGAGCACGATCGAGTCGCGGTCCTTGACGTTCCGGCAGAACCATTCGATCTGGTCGGCATAGATGTTGGGCGTCGCCATCTCGACCGTCGCCGGCAGGTTGAAGATGGCCTTCCTCTCCGGCGTCGGTTGCCAGACGTCCATTACCGCCTCGCAGATCTCGACGGCGTAGTCGAGCTCGGTGCCGGTGAAGCTCTCGGGCGAGTACTGGTAGACGATCTCGGTGTCCGTGGTCTTTTCCGCCAGCTCCCGGATCAGCTTCGCGCCCGAGGTCGCGATCTTGGTGATGCCGTCCCGGTCCTGTCCGAATACCACCCGCCGCTGCAACTCGGAGGTCGAGTTGTAGAGGTGGACGATGACCCTGGGCGCGCCCTCGATCGCCTCGAAGGTGCGGCGGATCAGCTCTTCCCGCGACTGGGTCAGCACCTGGATGGCGACGTCGCCGGGAATCCGGTCGGCTTCGATCAGCCAGCGCACGAAGTCGAATTCGGTCTGCGAGGCGGAGGGGAAGCCGACCTCGATCTCCTTGAAGCCGAGATCGACCAGAAGCTGGAACATGCGGCGCTTCTTTTCCTGGCCCATGGGCTCGATCAGCGCCTGATTGCCGTCGCGCAAATCGACCGAGCACCAGACCGGCGCCTCGGTGATGACCCGGCCCGGCCATTTGCGGTCCGGCAGATCGATGGGCTCGAAGGCCCGGTATTTGTCGGTTGGCATGCCTGTCATGGCTGTTTCCTTCCCCCGGGGCGCGTCTTCGGCGTTATCGCCGGCGCGGCGGCGGGGTATCTTCCACACGTGACCACACGTCGGACGGAATAAGGGCGTTGGTGGGGATCATGACGTGCGGACCTTGATATTGAAAGAAAACGAAAAGGCGGACTCGCGCCGGCGCCGGTTTACCGCGCCGGGGTGGTAAGTCGCAGAGTAAGGAGCAGGGCGCCCCATTTCGTTTCGGTCCGAATTGTCATGGCAAAGAAGCTAGTGGCGGAATTGGTCGGGGTCAAGTGTTTGA
>CBDVDY010000286.1:0-4057 GCA_965372875.1 uncultured Alphaproteobacteria bacterium
TCGACGCCCTTGTATCCCAGCTTTTCCAGCTTGCGCGTGGCGATGCCCGTGCCCTTCTCCACCAGCAGCAGGCTCATGCCCCGGCGCGGCGGCTCGGCCCCGGGATCGGTCTTCACCAGGACGGCGAGGATATCGCCCTCGACGGCGTTGGTGATCCACATCTTGTTGCCGTTGATCACGTAGTCGCCGCCGTCGCGAACCGCAGTGGTACGGATGGCCTGAAGATCGGTGCCGCAGTCGGGCTCGGTCAGGGCGACGCCGCCGCGCAGCTCGCCGCTGGCGAATCTGGGCAGGTATTTTTCCTTCATGTCGTCGCCGCCGAAGCGTTCGACCGCGGCGGCCATGATCAGATGCGAATTGAAGATGCCCGAGATCGACATCCACACCGCCGAGACCCGCTCGACGATCCTGGCGTAGGTGGCGGACGAGAGGCCGAGGCCGCCGTATTCCGGCGCGATGGTGGCGCCGAACAGGCCGAGCTCCGCCATTTTGTCGGCGATCTCCCTGGGGTAGGTGTCGCTCGCCTCCAGTTCGCGCGCGCGCGGCCTGACCTCGCGCTCGAGGAAGCGGTCGACGCTGTCGAGAACCAGGCTGTCGCCTTCGGCGCTGGCGGGGCTTGCGGCGGTATCGGGGGAGGTATCGGGGGACATGCGCGCGCCTCCTCGGTGATGGTCAGTAATCGGCCTTGTCGTCGACCGCGTGGCCGCGCTTGGGGATCAGCATGGTGCGTTCGTAGGTCATGAACACCGTGCCGTCGGCCTTTTTGCCCGTGGTCTTGACGCTGACCACGCCCTGGGTCGGCCGCGATTTCGAGTCCCGCACCGCCAGCACCTCGGACTCGGCGTAGACGGTATCGCCGACGAACACCGGGGCGCTGAGCCTGATCTTGTCCCAGCCGAGATTGGCGATGGTTTTCTGGCTGACGTCGCTGACGCTCATGCCGGCGACCAGCGCCAGGGTGAAGGTGGAGTTGACCACCAGCCTGCCGAACTCGCTCTTGGCCGCGTACTCGGCGTCGAAATGCAGCGGATGCTGGTTCATGGTCAGCAGCGTGAACCAGGTGTTGTCGGCCTCGCTGATGGTGCGGCCCGGCCGGTGTTCGTAAACATCGCCGACGCGGAAATCCTCGAGGTACCTTCCGTAGGATTCCCGGTACCGTCCGGGCGCTATTTCCCTGGCCTCGGCGACCATTTGCCTATCCGGCCAGCGCGGCCACGGGCCCGGCCGGGCGCGACAGGCGCAGCACCGCGCCGATATCGTCCGCCGTGTCGATGGCGAGCAGGGCCGTGGCCAGTTCGTCCACCCGGCCCGGCGGCAAATAGGGACCGACCAGGCCGTCGAACTTGGCGCGCAGCTGCGCGTCGCTGACGAAGTTCTCGGGCTCGCCCAGGGGTGCGGCGACGAAGTCCTCGAAAACCCCGCGCGCGGTGGTGATGCGCGCCGCACCGGCGAGGTTTGCCGGGAACTCGGCCTCGGCCGCCTCGTCCACTTCGGTGCTCACCCGCCGGCACAGGGCCAGGGTTTCGGCATCGCCCAGGTGGCTTGCGTAATCGTCCCAGGCCAGGCCGCCGGCGCGCAACGCCACGGCGGCGCAGAACGGCATGGAAAACTGCCCGTCGACGATGCTCTTCGGGTTCTGCTTGGCCGCTTCCGGGTCGCCGACGATATTCCAGCCGGTGCGCGGGACGCCGATGCGCACGGACTCGATCTCTTCCGGTGCGATGTCGTTGGCCGCCTTGAGCCGCAACAGCGCGTCGATGGGCGCGTGGCTGTAGCGGCACGAGGGATAGGGCTTGACCGCGATCTCCATGGTCCGCCAATTCTCGCCCAGCCCGGCCACGGCCTTTTCCGGCGCCGGGTGCGGCGCGTAGGCGTGGAAAAATCCGGCCTTGCCCTCGAAGGGGGCGAGGGCGCCCTTGAAGCCCTCGCGCGCCAGCGTCGCCGCGATCAGGCCGTTCATGGCCGCCTGGCCGACATGGGAGCGCTTGGTCCAGGCGCCCTCGAGAAGGAACTGCATGGAGCCGGCGGCCTGGCTCAGGGCGATGCCGAAGGCGCTGGCGATGCCCGAAGCGTCGAGCCCGAATATGCGCCCCGCCGCCGCCGCCGCGCCGAAGATGCCGCAGGTCGCGGTCGGGTGGAAGCCGCGCGCGTAGTGCTCCGTTGGGCCGAGCGCCAGGCTCAGGCGGATCTGGATCTCAAAGCCGGCGACGATGCCAGCGATCAGATCCTTGCCGCCGGCCCCGGTCATCTCCGCCGCCGCCAGGGCGGCCGGCACGATCGGCGCGCTGGGATGGATCGAGCCGGCGGCGTGGGTGTCGTCGAAATCCAGCGAATGGGCCAGCGCGCCGTTGATCAGCGCGGCCCCCGGCGGGGTGTAGCCGGCGCCGTCGCCGAGCACGGTGGCGCCGCCGCCCGTAAGCCCCAGAGGACCGGCCGCGCGGATCAGGGCCGGCGTCGATTCGGCGTCGTGCCGGGCGCGCAGGGCGATGCCCAAAAGATCGAGCAGCAGCAGCCTGGCGCGCTCCGCCACCTCGGGCGGCAGGGATTCGTACCGCTGCCCGGCGGCGAATTGCGAAAGAACATGGGTGATTTCGGTCATGCCTGTTTCCTCCTGAACCGCGCGTCTCCATCGTAGAACAAGCGGGCGGACGATTCCAGTTCGTGGGGGCTGGCTGGCGCGGGCATTCGCCTAAATATCGCGGCCTCCGGGCGCAGCCGATCCTCTCGGGATACGAATAAAGGATTCATTAATCGTATTCGATCAACAAGTGGGTGCTTTCGAATCAATGGGGAGCGGCCCGACGCCGCCTTCGAGGCGAAGCGCATATTCTCTCGCCGCGCGTCGCCTGGCACCCTCGATCTTCCCGCACCCGCCGAGGCGAAAATGCCGGTTGTAACGCCACCCGACAAAGCGATTGTGGAGGAGATGTGGAAGGAGCTGCGGGCGGGCGACGGGGTGTTTCTTCCATCCAAGCTGTGGGAAAAAGCCTGCGCGCACAATCTCATGCAGCTCGAACTCTATGGCATGGAGAGGTTCAAAAGGACGGTCAACCAAAACTATTTCAACGTCATACCATCGGTCGATTACAACAAAGGGGCCGTAAACGTCCTGTTGAATTATTGGCTGCAAAACCCTCGGCCACTGAAGGCCGATATTGGCAGCGTCGATTTCATCATGGGGTTTTTTCAGCAAAATCCTTTTCAGCAACAACGGTACAGGAACTACTACCGGCTGTTCGTGAACCTGTTGTGGATCTACGTTGCCGATCACAACGAAGATGGCCTGACCAATAAGCTGGGGGAGCCGGAATTGGGCGACCCAATCCCAATCAGCCTGGAGCAACGGTTGATTTCGCAGGATCTTGCCAATTCCATATTGGAGCGCGATATCGTCCACGGCCAGCTTCGAGCTTTATCCCTCGACAAACCCGTGATCGCGGAACTTGGCGCCGGCTATGGTCGCGTGGGCGATGTTTTCCTGTCGACCCAGCCTTGCCGATTTATGGTGTTCGACATCCCGCCGGCGCTATACGTTTCGCAGTGGTATCTTTCCAACCGCCACCCGGACAAAAGAGTGTTCTCGTTTCGCCGCTTCGAGGACTTCGCCGACGTTCGGGAAGAAGTCGAACAAGCCGATATTTGTTTCTTCACCGCGAACCAGTTGGCGTTGATTCCCCCGGACTATTTCGACGTCTTCATCGCCATCGACAATCTGCAGGAAATGACGCTGGAACAGATTTCGCGTTACACGGGGCTGATGTCCGAAAAGACGAGATATGTGACGTACATCAAGAATCTCCGGGACTGGAACAACGAAGACGACGAGATAACGGTCGGAACCGACCTCTACCGCCTGAACGGCGACTGGGCGAACGTCGTCGAACAGGTCGATCCAATTCTAGGTCGCTACGTCAATCTGGTGTACCGCAAGTACTAGCCGCGATTCCACACTCTCACCTTTCCATTGGCGCGGGCATTTGCACGAATATGGCGGGCGCGCGCCGGACGCGCGGCACGGCCCTTGCTTTTACCTGCGATAGGCGCGATTCTCTGGCTC
>CBDVDY010000287.1:0-4044 GCA_965372875.1 uncultured Alphaproteobacteria bacterium
GCGGCTCGATCTCGTCGATGGTGAAGCCCGAGACCGGGCAGGCGAACTTGGCCGAAAAGGTCGTGCGCTCGCCGGTATCGGCGTTCTCGGCGAACATCAGCCCGTCGGCGAGTTGCAGCGCGGTCTCGATGCTGTCGGCCAGCCGGTTGCCGAGGTCGCCGCCCACCACGACGCGGTCGACCACCACCTCGATGTCGTGCTTGCGCTTCTTGTCGAGCGCCGGCGCGTCGCCGATCTCGTAAATCTCGCCGTCGATCTTGACGCGCTGGAAACCGCGCTTTTGCAGGTCGGCCAGCTCCTTCCTGTATTCGCCCTTGCGCCCGCGCACGATCGGCGCCAGCAGGTAGAGCCGCGTGCCTTCCGCCATCGCCAGGGTCAGATCGACCATCCGGCTCACCGTCTGGCTTTCGATCGGCAGGCCGGTGGCGGGCGAGTAGGGCACGCCGACCCGCGCGTACAGCAGCCTGAGGTAATCGTAAATCTCGGTCACCGTGCCGACGGTCGAGCGCGGGTTGCGCGAGGTGGTCTTCTGCTCGATGGAGATCGCCGGCGACAGGCCCTCGATCGATTCCACGTCGGGCTTTTGCATCAATTCGAGGAACTGCCGCGCATAGGCCGACAGGCTTTCGACGTAGCGGCGCTGGCCCTCGGCATAGATCGTGTCGAAGGCGAGCGAGGACTTGCCCGATCCGGAGAGGCCCGTGATTACCACCAGCGAGTCGCGCGGCAGATCCACGTCGATGCCCCGCAAGTTGTGCTCGCGGGCGCCGCGCACGCGGATCGCATGGGTTCCGGACGGCCTGGCGGCGGGTTGCTTGGCGGCGGCCTGCCGGGCTTTCATTTTGGCTTCCGGAATGCTGTTTTTGGCCATGCCGCACTATATTCGCACCGGCGGAAAATGCGAGGCGGATTCGCCGCCGAAAACGGGATTAGCGCCGCCGGCGGGGTTGGACAGTCGCGTTCAACGGTTCATATTCGACCGGAGGTCTTGAAAATTTTCCAGGGGAGCGAGGAGATGGATCAATCGGTCGAGGAAATCTGGCGGCAGGTGGTGACGTTGCTGACGACCTATGGCCTCGACGTGGTCGGAGCGGTCGCCATCCTGATCGCCGGCTGGATCGGCGCCGGCTGGGTGCGGCGCTGGGTCGCAAGGGCGCTCGCGCGGGTGCCCAAGGTCGACCAGACCCTGCGCCCGTTCTTTGCCAGCCTGGCCCGCTATCTGGTGCTCGTTTTCACCGGCTTCGCGGTGCTCTCGCAGTTCGGTATCCAGACCGCGAGCCTGCTTGCCGTGTTCGGCGCCGCTGGCCTCGCCATCGGTTTGGCGGTGCAGGGCACGCTCTCGAACGTCGCGGCGGGCGTCATGCTGATGCTGTTCCGGCCATTCAAAATCGGCGATTATATCGAGGCCGGCGACCATGCCGGCACGGTTCGGGCAATCACCCTTTTCATCACCGAAATGGCGACGCCGGACAATGTGCAAATTATCGTTCCGAACGCCCAAATTTGGGGCACGTCGGTGAAGAATTACAGCCGCAACCCGACCCGACGCATCGACATCGCGGTCGGCATCGGTTACGGCGACGACATCGACGCCGCGATCGCGGCGATCCTGGACGAGGCGGTTGCCGATTCCAGGGCCCATGCCGATCCCGAACCGGTGGCGGCGGTGATCGAATTGGCGGATAATTCGGTGAACCTGACGGTACGGGTCTGGTGCGATAGAGGCGACTACGGGTCGCTCAAGTTCGATCTGACGAAGGCGGTCAAGCAACGGCTCGACAAGGAGGGAATATCGATTCCATTTCCCCAGCGCGACGTGCATCTTATTCAAGGCGCCGCGTGAGCCAATGCCGGGACGGGCGGCGGTAATTTGAACAAGGAGCAAAGCTAATGGTCAGCATGGGTTTCAAGCAGTTGGTGGCCGAGGCCAACGCGGCAATCCAGACGATCTCGGTCGAGGATGCCAAAAAGTTGCACGGCGGCGACGCGGTCTTCGTCGACGTGCGCGACGATGGCGAGTGGGCCAAGGGCAGAATCGCCGGCGCCGTCCATGCCTCGCGCGGGCTTTTGGAGTTTATCGCCGATCCCGAAGGGCCCTATCACGATCCGGTCTTCGCCTCGGGCGGCAGGCTGGTGCTGTATTGCGCCACGGGCGGGCGTTCGGCGCTGGCCGCCAAGACGCTCCAGGACATGGGGCTAGCCAACGTCTGCCACGTCGCCGGCGGCTTCAACGCCTGGGCCGAGGCCGGCGGGCCCACCGAGGCGTAGCGGACCCTAAATCTGCCGCAGCTTGGCGCGCAGGCGCCGCAGCACCGCAGCCGCGGATTCGATTTCATCGGCCTCCATGTCGCCCGCCAGGGCTTCCGAGACCGAGGCCATCCGGCCCATCAGTTCAGCGTAAAATCGCTCGCCTTCACCGGTCAGGCGCAGCAGCTTCGAGCGCTTGTGGGCCGGGTTGTCGATGAACTCGATCAGGCCCTCGGCCGCCGCTTCGTTGGCCAGGCGCTGGATATGCTGGCGCGCCACCGGGCGGGAGCGGGCCAGGGCGGGAACCGTCCGCGGCCCCTCGAGCGCCAGCGAACGCAAGAGCCCGAGGATGCCGCCACCGGACGGGGTGACTGCCCCGACCTTCTTACCCGCCGCCCGCAGCCGGAAGAAAGTGGCGGTAATTTCCATCACCAGGCCGAGCATGGCCTCGCCCGCGTGGCTCCGGGCGGGATCATCCGATGGGCTCATAGCGGTCTCCTAAGTATCTGTAAATAAGTCATAAACAGACAGGCGCGCTGGGCCTCCCGGGGCGCTTCGCGGCAGCCTACAATTCGACAATTTAGTTGTCAATTTATTCTTGACAAGTTAGTTGTCATTATGACATGTTAATTGTCAATCGCGCCGGAGCGAGCCGGTTTGAGACCGGGCTACGGCGCGGCAAAGCAGGAAAGGAACGTGCCATGCAATTTTCACAGGTGCTCATTACCTCGATCGTGGCGGCAATTGCCGTGGTCGGAATCGCCTTCTTATTCATCGGCAGGGGCTGGGGACCTTCCTACGTCGGACTCGAAGCCGGACCGCACGCCACGCCCGCCAACTGGTCGGCCGGAGGCCATGGCTGGTACCGCCCGGGCGGGCGTGGCCGACACGGTTTCCGGGCGTTCTGCGACGAACGTTCGGGCGACTGGATCGAAGACCTGTTGGTGCTGGGCGAGCGGCGGCTCGACCTCACGACCGAGCAAAAGCCGGCCTGGGACGAGCTGGGCGCGGCGGTGCGGGCCGCGAGCACCGATCTGCGCGGTCTTTGCGCGCAGATGACCGACGCGCCGAAGCGTTCGGCCGACGCGAGATTGGCCCAGGCCGAGACCATGATGGCGGCGGGATTGGACGCCATGCGGCGGGTCCAGCCCGCGTTTCACGCGCTCTATGCGGCGCTCGACGCGAGCCAGCGCAAGGCGCTGGACGATTTGGCCGCCCACCGGCGGCGCCACTGACATGGGGCCAGACCGGCGGCGGGCCGAACGGTTGCGCCGCCGGCCGCCGGTGTGCCTAAATGGATGTCCCCACGGAGCGAGTCATGCACGACACCGAATCCGGAGCCGATAAAGCCGACGTGATCGCGCGGCCGCCGCTGATCTATCTGGCGGCGATCCTGTTGGCGGTGGCGCTCGACGCGCTCTGGCCGGCGCCGCTGTTTTCCGGCGCGGCGCACTACTGGGTGGGCGGCGCCATCATCGCCGGCGGTTTCGCCATCGTCATTCCCTGTTTCCGCCTGTTCCGCCGGGCCGGGACCACGGTGCCCACGAACCTGCCGACCAGCGCCCTTGTCTCGCGCGGTCCGTACCGCCTGTCGCGCAATCCGATCTACGTCTCGATGAGCCTGTTGCACGCGGGCATCGCCATCGCCGCGGACAACATCTGGATGCTCGGCCTGTTGGTGCCGGTGCTGCTGATCGTCAATTACGGCGTCATCGTCCGCGAGGAGGCGTACCTCGAGCGCGCGTTCGGCGACGAATACCGCGCCTACAAGACGCGCGCGCGCCGCTGGCTGTAATC
>CBDVDY010000288.1:0-3986 GCA_965372875.1 uncultured Alphaproteobacteria bacterium
TCGCGGCGAAGCAGTAGAACAGGGCGTTGCCGCCGGTACGGCGCAGGGCGCCCTGGTCGCAGCCGCGGGTCTGGTGCGACGAGTTCCAGGATTTCGACGGCGCATCGTCGCGCAGGCCCTTGCGATCGTGATGGCCGACGATGGTGTTGCCCGCCGCGCTGGTCGTCCAGTCGCTACAGGTCTTGCCGGCGACCACCGTGCCGTCCGCATTCGATCCGGTCAGAATGTCGTGCATGTTGGGACTGTCGCCGCGGCCATTGACGGGTCCGCCCTTTTCGTTCAGCCCCACCGCCTTGTCGATCTTGTTGGCGCTTCCGTGCAGCGCGGCGAGGTTGTCGGCGATCATATCGCCCTTGGCGTTGTACCAGGGGCCGCCGCCGATCCGGTCCCTTGCGTTGGCCGCGCCGGTGCTGAGGTAGGCCCGCCACGTCTTGCCGCCCGCGCCGACGGCGTTGGCGAGCTTCTGGCAATGGGCGTCGGCGCCCGCCAGACCGCCCAGGTTCGCGCCGTCTCCGGGGCCCTGACTGGTGATGAAGAAGCTCATTTTGGCGTCCTGCGCCTTGGCCGCATCGATGCCCGCCGCCAGACACGCCACGCAGGCAAATGCGATCGCGATCCTGTTCATGGAATCAATCCTCCCGATGGCTCGGCGCTCGGACCGATCTTCGTTGGCGGCAGGCGGATTCCCAGCCGCCGCCATTCCGAGCAATTACCAGAAGGATACGGCCGGAAAAACAGCCTCGCCAATCAAAAATTCGTGCGTTGGATTTCCGCCGCCGACGATATCGCAATCCGCTCTACCGTCCGCCCGCGATCTGTACGCGGACGCGGGCGGTGCCGGCGCGCAGGAAATCGAGCTCGTAGGCCGCGTGCCGGCTGACGTCGATGATCCGCCCCCTGGCAAACGGCCCGCGGTCGTTGATCGTCAGCACCACGCCCCTGCCGTTGGCAAGGTTGGTCACCAGGACGCGGGTGCCGAACGGCAGCGTCGGATGCGCCGCCGTGTGCCCGTGCATGTCGTAGATCTGGCCGCTGGCGGTGCGGTGGCCGTGATAGCCGGGGCCGTACCAGGAGGCAATGCCGGCCCGGTCGTAGCCGGGCTGCGCGCGGGGCACATAGGTGCGGCCGTTCACGCTGTAGGCGTGGCCCACCTGTGGCCCGAGCGCGCCACCCGCCCCGCCGGCGCGGCCGCCGTAGCCCACGGGATCGCCGGCGCAGGCGCCGACCAGGAGCGCCAGCACCAGCGCCGGGCCGGCGGCGCGTCCGCGACGGAGGAGACGGGGAAATCGCACAATGGCCACGGGCGCGCCTTCGCTGTTATTGGAGCTGTCTTGGGGAAACGGCGGAATCGGGAGACAGTCTGGTAGCCGCTCCTTAACAAGAGGCTAAATCCGCAATTCAAGGAAAATTCCACGAAATCCGCCAGTTTTCGGCAAATTCGGCGGGCACCGGGCGGCCGCAAGCGACTCCCGCGACCGGCTCGAAGCGGTGTATAATGGCGAAAATCCCGTCCCCGGGGCAGGCGCGTATCGGCCGGAATACGGCTCCGAGAGGCGGCGAAACAGGGCATGGAGGAGAATATGGCGGCCACATCGACGGGCCCGCGAACGACGCGCGTGGAGCGTCGCGGCCCAAAACGCGGCACGGCCGGCCGGACACGGGTGGCGCTTTGGGCCGCGACGCTGCTGGCGCTCGCCGGCCTGGGCGGCTGCGCGGCGGTCTATGCCGAGAATCGGACGGCGGCGGAGCAATGGGACAAGGAGCGCGCTTCGTACGACAATCGCGTGCTGTTCCTCCTGCACATGAACAAGGAGCTGCGCGCGAAGGTGGCGACCCGCGACGCCAAAATTACCCGTATTTCCGTGACCGGAGCCGATCTCGCGCGGCTCAACGCCGACATCGCGGCGGCGCGGCATGAGTTGGCCGAGCTGGCGGCGGCGCGCGAGAATACCCGCGCCGCGGTCCGCGTCGATCTGGCGGAGGCCGAGGCGAAACGCGAGAAATCGATGGCGTCGGCGCGCGCGGCCCTGGCCCGGGCGGCGGCGGTCAGGCAGGAGATCGGCGCGAGCGAGCGCCTGCTGGCGCGGCTCGATACGGAAATTGCCGCCCGCCGCGGCAAGTCCAAACGGCTGGCCGAGGACGTTGCCGGCGGCGCCCGGAAGCTGGCGGCGCTCGAGTCGAGGGTCGAGGCGGCGCGGGCCGATCTTTCCGCCGCGTCGGCGGAGCGCGAATACGTGGCGCTACAGCGCAAATCGGTGGAGGCCAAGATCGCCGCGGCCAAGAATTCGCTGGCCACGGTCAACGCCACGCTCCAGGTCCGCGAGGAGCGGGCCGAGGGGCTGGAATCCCTGATCCGCCGGGCCAGGAGCGAGCTCGACAGCGCGCTCGAACACCTTCGCGAGGCGCGCCGCCGAAACGGCAACCAAGGTGGGCCGGCGCCGCGCCCGGCGCCCGCCGGCCGCAAGCTCGGCCCGAAATCCTGACGCTCCGGGATTATTCCGCGGGGTCTTGGGGGAACGCCACGGAATCCCTAACTAATAGGGTAGGGACAGGGCGCCGCCGTTTCCAGGCCTTGCCTGGGGGCTGAAAACGACCGGAATCCGGGGGTGTCGCCCGGTCTCTACCGTTAGGGGTTGTTAACCCGCGGCAATTAGGGTGCCCGTCGAACGGGCGAACCCAAGGAGCAAGCGATGAGTGGCATTGTCAACCGACGAAAATCGACCATTGCGGCCGGCGGCGATCGGCGTCTCGGGCGCCGGGCGGCGCGCGCGGCGACGGGTGCTATCGCGTTGACCCTCGCTTTTTCGGTGGGGCTTCCCACCGCCTTTATCGTTATGCCGTTCATTGGCACGGCCCAAGCCGATCCGCCGCCCTGGGCGCCGGCGCACGGCTACCGCGCCAAGGGCAAGTACAAGAGGAAGGGCAAGCACCGCCGCGCCTATACGCAGGCCTATCGGGTTCCCAATGTCGGCATCCCCTCCGGAATCTGCAACCGCGAGGTCATCGGCGCCATCATCGGCGGCGCCGCCGGCGGCTATGCCGGCTCGCGCGTGGGCAGCGGCAAGGGCAATCTGGCGGCGACCGCCGCCGGCGCGTTGCTCGGCCTGCTGGTCGGCGGCAGCATCGGCCGCTCGATGGACCAGGTCGACCAGAACTGTATCGGCCAGACCCTGGAGCAGGCCGAGGATCGGCGCACGGTGCAATGGCGCAACCCGGATTCGGGAACAAACTATCGAATCACGCCGACAAAGACGTATAGTGTAAGTGACGGTCGTTACTGCCGTGAGTACACCACCGAGGCGACTGTCGGTGGCAAGACCCAGCGGACCTATGGCACCGCCTGCCGGCAGCCGGACGGATCCTGGAAATTGGGGAGCTGACACGCGCCGCGGCCCGGACCGCCGCGCGCAACCCATGCAAACGAGGAATCGAAGCCATGAAGATCAGCAAGACAATCCTACCCGTCGTCCTGGCGCTTGCCCTGGCGGCCTGCCAAGGCAGCGGTCCCAAGCAGACCGGCGGAACGCTCATCGGCGCCGCCGCGGGCGGCCTCATCGGTTCGCAGTTCGGCGGCGGCGGCGGTAAGATTGCGGCGACCCTGCTCGGCGTCGCGGCGGGCGCCTGGCTCGGCAGCGAGGTCGGCAAGTCGATGGACAGGGCCGACCATGATTACGCCAACCGCACCCAGCAGCAAAGCCTGGAGACCGCGCCGGTCGGCCAGACCACGAGCTGGAACAATCCCGACAGCGGCCACTACGGCACGGTGACGCCGACCAAGACCTACCAGGCCCCCTCGGGCCAGTATTGCCGCGAATACCAGCAGACCGTCACCATCGGCGGCAAGACCGAAGAGGCCTACGGCACCGCCTGCCGCCAGCCCGACGGCTCCTGGCAGATGCAGCGGAACTAGAGCCATTTCCGAATGAACACGAACCCGGCCGGGCGCTTGCTCGGCCGGGTTCGTCGTGTCCGGGGCTGACGCCCTC
>CBDVDY010000289.1:0-3967 GCA_965372875.1 uncultured Alphaproteobacteria bacterium
GGTTCCTCCCATGATCGGTTATGTCCGGCACCCAAGCGCGGCTCCCGGCGCGGCGGGGCGGCGGCTTTTATCCGTCCCGATTATAGGCGCCGCCGGCCAGGCCCGTCCAGATTTCGCGAGCTGGCCGGATACGCGTCGATGCCGCGGCACTCATTCTGAATTCGTAATGAATATTTCCAGTCCGGATTGGCGAAATGCGTCGCGTTCCCGTCGTGCCGTCCGGCGGGAGCCAGGGAAGGAGGCCCTAAGCCTCGGCTTCCGGCGCGGCGGCTTCGGCCTGTTGCGCCTCGACGTGCTGCTGGTAGAGCGCCACGAAGTCGATCGGCTGGATCGAGAGCGGCGGGAAGCCGCCCTCGCCGGTGGCGTCCGAGATCATCCGGCGGGCGAACGGGAACAACAGGCGCGGCGCCTCGATCAGCAGCATCGGCCCGGTATGCTCGGGCGGCACGTCGCCGAGGGTGAAGATGCCGGCGTAGGTCAGCTCGACCACGAAGACCGTGGCGCCGTCCGCGCTCGCCTCGCCGGTGATGGTCAGCGAGACCTCGTAATCGTTCTCGGCCAGCGGTTTGGCGTCGACGTTGATGTTCACCTGCACGTCCGGCGCCTCGGTCATGTCGATCAGCGATTGCGGCGCCTTCGGATTTTCGAACGAGAGATCCTTGAGGTAATGCGCCCGGATGGTCATCGGCGGGGCGTCGTTCGGCGCCTCCGCCTGTGCTTGCGGCGCCCCGTTTCCGGCGCCGTTACTGTCGTTGTCGGCCATGCTGATTCTCCTTGCGGACGGCGACCGTGGCTATCACGGATCGCGCGGCCGGGCAACCTCCGTGGCGGCCGGGATGGCGCCCGCGGCGTCGACAGCCGTGGCGTCCGGGGCGGCCGCGGCGGGATCGAAGCGCAGGGATTCGCCGTTTCCCAGACGCTGGCCGGTAAGCGCCCGGACGAAACCCCAATGGGTGATCACCGCGATTTCGGCCCAGTCGCGGACCCGTTGCATGCGGGCGCGGAAATCGGCGCCGCGGCGCGCCACATCGGCCTCGCTCTCCTCGCCGTCGGACCACCATTGCTCGTCGAGATGGGCAAAATCGAGCCCGGGCCAGCGCCGGCCCAACTCCGACCGAAGCGTGCCGACGTCGCAACTGAAAGCGCGGCGCTCGCGCACCAGCGGCTCGACGGCGACCGGCAGGCCGAGCGCGCCGGCAATCAGCTCGGCGGTTTCCAGCGCCCGCGCGTAGGGGCTGGCGATCAACCGGCGAATGTTATGGGCGCGCAATCTTTCCGCCGCCTCGCCAGCCTGGCGGCGGCCCAGATCGGTCAGTCCGGAATCGCGAAATCCCGGGTCCCGGCGGGTTTCGCCGTAGACCACGTTGAATTCCGATTGGCCGTGCCGCAGCAGGATCATCGCCGCTCCCCGTCGCCGCCGGAATCGCCGGGCAGGCGCCGCGTATCGCCGGGCTTCTTGTCTTCGGGCCGGACTTCCTCGTATTCGCCGTCGATCACGCCGCCACCGCCATCGCCGCCGCCCGGACCGCTCCGTCCCTGGGCATAAAAGCCGCCGCGCATACCACCGCGCGCCGCCAGCCGGCGCAGTATCGGCGCGACCAGCGCCTGGCGCAATCCCGGCACCATAAGCACGAAGCCCAGCGCATCGGTGACGAACCCCGGAGTCAGCAAAAGCGCCCCGGCAAGCAGCAGGCAGACGCCGTCGATGATCTCGGCCACCGGCAACTCCCGCCGCTCGAGGGATCGCTGGGCGCGGGCCAGCACCGACAGTCCCTGATGGCGCAGCATCGCCGTGCCGGCCATGGCCGTGGCGACGATAACCCCGACGGTCGGCCACAGGCCGATCCAGCCGCCGACCTCGATGAATACGGCGATTTCGACGATGGGGACGCCGATAAACAGCGCCAGAATGATCAGTCCCATGCTTGTGCTTTGTCCGGGGACCGCCTATCTACCAAGGCGACGGTGTTTCCCGGCGTACTTGCGCCCGGCGACGGGCTGCGGTTAACTGGAAGCTAGCTGTTTAAACGAAGCGTCTCCGGGCGTCCAGCGCCGGACCGGCATGGTCGCCGGGTAAGCGGGCGGTATCATGAGCGGCCAATTCTTCGAAATACTGATTTTCGCGGTGTTCGCGGCGCTGATCATCT
Source organism: uncultured Alphaproteobacteria bacterium (assembly GCA_965372875.1). Classification (GTDB taxonomy): domain Bacteria; phylum Pseudomonadota; class Alphaproteobacteria; order CBDVDY01; family CBDVDY01; genus CBDVDY01. The sequence goes on from CBDVDY010000289.1 coordinate 2,148, forward strand.
TTCGCCTGCGCAGCGTGCTGGGCCGCCGCACCGGCAACGAGCGCCCGCCGGGCGACGTGTTCTCGCGCCGCCGCAAGCCCGACAGCCGGACCGACAACATCGTGCGCCTGCCCGACCAGGACAATCGGGCCGCGGACTCCGACGACGCGGACGCGGAGCCGGAAGCCGAGATCGCCCGCAGCCCGCTCGAGGCGGGCCTCTTTGAAATCGGCAAAGCGGACCGCAATTTCGGCACCGAGGTTTTTTTGGAAGGTGCCGGCGGCGCCTTCGAGATGATCGTCGCGGCCTATGCCGAGGGCGATCTGGCCCAACTCAAGCGGCTCCTGAGCAAGGACGTCTACGAGAACTTCGCCGAAGTCGTGCAGGCCCGTTACGACAACCAGGAAACCCTGGAAACCACGCTCGTCGGTATCAAGTCGGTGGCCCTGATGGATGCCCGCGTGGAAAACCGGCGCGGCCTGATCACGGTCAAGTTCGTCAGCGAGCAGATCAACGTCACCCGCGACCGCGACGGCAAGATCATCGATGGCGATCCCGACGACGTCGCCGCAATCACCGACATCTGGACGTTCGCGCGGGAGGTCCGCTCGCGGGACCCCAACTGGACGCTCGTTGAGACCAGCAGTTCCAACTGATCTATCGCAATCCCCGGCGCATTCCGCCGAGCCATTCCGGGGGCCATCCATGCGGCAATCCGCCGCGCCGTTCCGGGCGCCGCGCCGGCTGCTTTGGGCGGCCGCGCTCGGCCTCCTGCTGGCTGGCTGCGGGCCGCCCTCGGAATACACGCTGACAAGGGTCGAATTCGACGATTTGCCGGGCTGGCGGCAGGACGCCGTCGGCGCCGCCCTGCCGGCGCTGGCGAAAAGCTGCGCCTTGTTCGCCGAATGGCCGGCCGGCCGCGCCATCGGCCGGGAGCCGCGCCTGGCACAAGCGGGCACGGCCGGGGACTGGCGGGCGCCCTGCGCGGCCCTCGCTTCCGTGCCGGCCGGCGACGACGGGTTGGCGCGGGCCTATTTCGAGCGCTGGTTCGCGCCGGCCCGGGTCAGCGCCGGCGGCGCCGTCGACGGCCTGTTCACCGGTTATTACGAAGCCGAACTGAAAGGCGCAAGGCGGCGCGGCGGCCGCTATATTCTGCCGCTGCACGCCCGCCCCGGCGATCTGCTCGAGGTCGATCTCGGCCGTTTCGCGCCGGAATGGCGCGGCAAGCGCATCGTCGGCCAAATCAAGGGACGGCGGCTCGAGCCCTATCCGGCCCGCGCGGCCATCGTCTCGGGCACCATGGACGGCGATTTGCCGGTGCTGCTGTGGCTCGACGATCTGGCCGACGCCTTCGTCCTGCACATCCAGGGCTCCGGCCGGGTGCGGCTGGCAGCGGGAGGCACCGTGCGCGTCGGTTACGACGGCAACAACGGCCATCCCTTCGTCAGCATCGGCCGCAAGATGCTCGACCGCGGCCTGATCACGCCGGAGGACGCGAGCATGCAGGCGATCCGCCGCTGGATCCGGGCCAATCCGGGCAAGGCGCGGGCGCTGCTCGACGAATATCCGCGCTACATCTTCTTCCGCGAAATCGAGGGCGACGGCCCGATCGGCGCCCAGGGCGTGGCCTTGACGCCGGGCCGCTCGCTCGCCGTCGATCCCCAGTTCGTGCCGCTCGGCGTGCCGCTCTGGCTCGACACCAGCCAGCCGGGTGCGAGCGACAAGCCGCTGCGGCGCCTGGTGGTGGCCCAGGACACGGGCGCCGCCATCCTCGGCGTGGTGCGCGGCGATCTGTTCTGGGGCACCGGCGAGGCGGCGTTCGAAGAAGCCGGCCGCATGAA
>CBDVDY010000290.1:0-3948 GCA_965372875.1 uncultured Alphaproteobacteria bacterium
TCAGCGTCACCGTCGTCGACGAGCCGACGCTGATGCCGCCGCAATAGACGCCCGGGGAGATCGTGACCTCGTCGTCGTTGTAGGTGGCGTTGGTGTAATTGCAGGCCCCGACCGTCGGCATCTGCAGGTTGGCGAGGGGATCGGGCATCGGCGTGCACGCGGTCGCCGGTGTCGGGTTGTACGTGGGGTTCGAGCCGTAATAACCGCCGACGCAGATCGACACCGCGGTGAGGACGCCATTGGAATTCCCGTCGAGCGCCAGCGCGTCGTCGGAATTTACCCACACGGAGCAGTCAATGGTGGTCATGCTCGCGTTACCCAAATGCACCGCGCCGCTGTCGTTGGGGTCGAGCGCCAGCAGGCACACCGCTTCGCGCGACTGTCCGGCCAGCGAAGTGGTGGAGATGTCGGTCTCGGCGAAACCCATGACCCTGGCGAACAGGAGCCCCAGCGGGTTGCCGTTGTCCTGGGACCGGCGCGCGGTCACGCTGACGGCGTTGACCGGCGTACCTCCGGAGGCAAAGGTCCGGGTGGCCGAGTCCCAGTATCCCATCGCTATGTCGGCGGCGGTCACGACCGTGCCGTTCTGCGCCGCCGGCAGGTTCTTCTCGACGTAATCCAGCGCTGTTGCTTGGGCTGCGGTGGTATCGGGCAATTCGCTTACCGCGGCAAGCGCGGCGGCGTCGGCGGCGGCCGACAGGCGCGTTTTCGTGGCGTAGGCGTACCCCATATCGACCGCCAAGGCGGCGATGCCCATCAGGACCACGATCCCGATGGCCACCAGGACGCCCATGGCACCACCGTCGTCGCGCGGTAATTCCGCGACGCGTCTAAAGCATTTCCCGTCCTGCGCGGACATTGCGGTACGGCTCCTGCGCTAGCTCTGGCGCATGGTCGATCGCGCCCGGATCGTTCCGGATGGGGACAGGCCGAAAGGATCGACCAGCGCGGCCTCCGACATCGGCGCCTCGATGTCCACCGAGACGTCGTTGCCGGAAGGGGTGACCGTGACCGTGAAAGTCACGCCCCAATTGACCAGATTGTCCTGCGCGAACTGCATTCCTTCGGTCGTGGTCATATCCCCGACCGCGACGCGGCGGGCGGTCTCCCGGGCCACGTCGGACATGTTGTTCTGAATCAGGAACAGCGAGCCAAAATGCAGGATTCCAGTCAGCACGAGCATGAGGACCGGGGCCACGAATGCCATCTCGATCCCGGCGGTGCCGTGCCGGTCGCGGATCAGCGCGGCGGTGCGGCGCTTGAGGTTGGCTGGAAACGGCAACCAACGGTAAAACATAGCGGCCTCGCTTAATTGCGTTAACTAAAGAGCCTCGACTATGTCGCCACATTAAACAATTGGTCGAGTGAACGCAAGTAAAAAATAGAGTTTTTTCCAATATCGCTAACAAAAATGATGAATATATCAAAGTATAAAGACAGTTAATTAAAGGTTTATTTAAATTTTCCTTGCGTATATCGCGATTTTACATGGAATCTGGGCGCGGACGACTGCCGGTAAGCGCGAATTATACGGATTTTCGGAGAAACCCCGGAAACGGGGGTCTCGCGCGGGGGTGGGGGGTAAGGTGGGGGTGGGGTGGGCCGACGCCACGCCCGGAGCCGGGCGAAATTCACCGCCTCGGGGTCAATATCAGTGAGATTTGGTCCTAGAACTCGAATTCCTCGATCACCATCGGCTCGTCCTTGGCCGCGCTCCGCCACTCCTTCATGTAGGGCAGGTCCCAGATATGGGCGCAGTAGGCCGCGCTCGCTTCGTCGAGTTCGAGCTTGTAGGTGAGCAGCCGGCTGACCACCGGCGCGAACATCGCGTCGGCGAGCGAGAACGCGCCGAACAGGCACGGACCGTCATGTCGGCCCAAACAGTCGCGCCAGATGGCGGTGACGCGGTTCAGGTCGACCCGCGCCTCGGCGTCGATTTCGCGGCCGGGGAACGAGCCGCGCACGTTCAACGGCAATTGCTGGCGCAGCGCGCCGAAACCCGCGTGCATTTCCGCCGCCACCGCGCGCGCGCGGGCGCGCGCCGCCGCCCCGGTCGGCCACAGCCCGGCCTTGGGGACGGCCTCCGCCAGGTACTCGCCGATGGCCAGCGAATCCCAGATCAGGTCTTCGCCGTGCTTCAGCGCCGGCACCCGGCCCGACGGCGAATAGCGCAGGATGGTTTCCTGCGTGTCGGGCCGCTTGAGCGGAATCACCACTTCCTTGAAGGGAAGCTCCGTCTGCCTCAGCGCCAACCAGCCGCGCATCGACCAGGAAGAATAATTCTTGTTGCCAATGTAGAGGGTAAATTCCGTCATGGGCGTTCCCACCGCTGGCTGCGATACTGCGTGATGCTGGGCGAGTTCGCGCCATTGGACGCCAGACCGGCGGCCGACGCAAGCACGCTGGTTGCGTGTCGCCATCAAACGCAAGTAGGTATTGGCGGTCGAGCGGTACGGCTCAGGAGGAATAATGCGGACTCTCAAATGTTTTCTCGACCGGCCGGGCAAGGGCGCGGTGCCGATTACGCCGGTGGCGGCAAATGGACTCGATGCGTGGTTGGCGAAACAGCCGGCGGCGGCGCGGACCTGGATCGCGGATACGGGCTTTGGCGCCAAAGCGGGCGTTATTGCGCTGATTCCCGGCGCCGCCGGCGGGCTCGCGCGGGTCGCGATCGGCCTTGGCGAAGCCGGCGAGGCCGATCATTGGATCTTCGGCGGCCTGCCCGGCGCCCTGCCCGCGGGAAGCTACCGGTTTGATTCGGACGGGCCGGCGCCCGGGCGTTGGGAATCGAAGGCGGCGCTCGGCTGGGCGCTCGGCGCTTACGCCTTCGACCGCTACAAGGCGAAGAGCAACAACGCCGTCCGGCTGGCCTGGCCCAAGGGGGTCGATCGCGCCGCCGTAACCGCCGCCGCCGTGGCCACCTATCTGGTGCGCGATCTGGTCAACATTCCGGCCGCCGACATGGGCCCGGCCGAGCTTGCCGCCGCCGCCCGGACGCTCGCCCGCGCGCACGGCGCGCGCTGCTCGGTCATCGCCGGGGCGGCACTCCTCGACAAGAACTACCCGGCAATCCATGCCGTCGGCCGGGCCAGCGCCAACGCGCCGCGGCTCATCGATCTGCGCTGGGGCGGCCGGACCGGGCCGCGCGTTACCCTGGTCGGCAAGGGCGTGTGCTTCGACAGCGGCGGCCTCGACCTCAAGTCGGCGAGCGCCATGAAGCTGATGAAGAAGGACATGGGCGGCGCCGCGCACGCGCTGGGCCTGGCGCACATGATCATGAGCGCCAAACTGAAGCTCCGGCTGCGCGTGCTGATCCCGGCGGTCGAGAACAGCGTCGCCGGCAACGCCATGCGGCCGATGGACGTGATCGGGACGCGCAAGGGGCTCACGGTCGAGATCGGCCACACCGACGCCGAGGGGCGGGTGGTGCTGGCCGACGCGCTGGCCGAGGCGGACCGCGAAAAGCCCGACTTGATCCTCGATTTCGCCACGCTTACGGGCGCCGCCAGGATCGCGCTCGGCCCCGATCTGCCGGCCTTGTTCGCGAACGACGACGCGCTGGCGAACGATCTGCTGCGCCACGGCGCGGCCCAGTCCGATCCGATGTGGCGCATGCCGCTCTGGGCGCCCTACCGCAAGCTGATCGACGGCAAGACCGCCGACCTCACGAACGCCGCCGAGAGCCCGCACGCGGGCGCCATCACCGCCGCCCTGTTCCTCGAATCCTTCATCGATCCGGCGACCAATTGGGCGCATCTCGACATTCTTGCCTGGAACCCTTCCGGCCAGCCGGGCCGGCCCGAGGGCGGCGAGGCGATGGGCATGCGCGCCGCCTTCGCCCTCCTGGCGGAACGCTACGGCTAACACCAGACGACGACGAGGTAACTCGTCATCGTCTGGCAAGCGCGACCGCGCGCCCGAGCTAATGCGAGGGAAGCCAAGCGGGCG